>NZ_LPVS01000104.1:0-134968 GCF_014843905.1 Mesorhizobium silamurunense
CGCGGGCAAGCGAGGGCGCGGCGCCGAAGCCCGCGGCCATGCCGATGCGGCCGAGGAGCGGCAGCGACAGGCCGAGCAGGCTGCCGTGGCGGACGAAGTCGCGGCGGCTGACGCGGCCGTCGATAAGGCCGTCGATGAGGTGGTTTTCGAGCGGCGTGCGGTTGCGCCGGATAAGGTCGAGAATGCGGTGGTTCTTGCTCATGGGTCTAGACCCTTTCCCCAGTTCTTGTGGTTGGCGAGTGCATTCCGGTTGACGAAATACCGTGGAGTTCTCCGGTCCCGGCCATCGTCAAGAATATCAGTCGAACGAACTTTAGCATGCAGGTTAGTCCGGTCCATCCGCTCTTGGATGCGGGAAGGTCAGATTTTCTTGATGCATGCCATCTTCGATCTTGCGGTCCGATCGAAATCGCGGCCGCTTCTTTTTCTACGTCTGTCGCCTCCTTTCCTCTGGCGGTCTGCTGGTTCAGTTCAGCGGCAGCCGGCGATAGGCGCCGGGCTTTTCCGGGTCGTGGTACTTGTTGCAGGGCCCGTTCTCGACGAAGTCGCGATGGCAGGCGGCAAGCCTGTCGGGCGACAGCGTGACGCCGAGCCCGTAGCCTTCGGGCACCCGCACGACATTGTTCTTAGGCGCGAACGGCCCTTCCTCGATGACGTCCATCGGCTGCATGCGAAACAGCGACTGGTTGGGCTCCCGGATCCAGCCAAGTGCCGAGCAAAGATGCAGGTAGCAGGCGCTGCCGATGCCGGTGTCGCCGCTGTAACACCAGTAATCGATGCCGGCATGCTCGCAGGCGCCGACGAAGCGCAGCATCCGCCCGATCCCGCCATGCGCCGTCGGGTTGCCGACAAACGCGTCCGGCACCTTCAGCTCCATGGCGCGCGCGACATCGATATTGTGGGTGGAGAAGGGGATCGAGGTGTGGCGGCGCAGCTCGCGCATCTCCTCGATCGTCGCCACCGGGTCTTCCCAGTTGCGCACGCCGAGCTCTTCCAGCGGCCGTGCCAGTCGCCTGGCGGTGGCCAGCGAATAGGCCTGGTTGGAATCGACGCGGATCATCGCATCGTCGCCAAGCTTCTTGCGGATCAACTCGACCATCTTCAGCGAAAGCTTCGGATCCTGCGTCGAGAACTTGCCTTCGAAGAAGGTCGTGCCGTGGCGTTCGTTTAGCTCGACGCAGTAGTCGGCGACCGCTTCCGGCGTCTTCTCGCCCTTTACCGTCGGCCCGTCGCCGCGCAGCGAGAAATAGTCGGTGAAGGGGATCTCCTTGCGCACCGCGCCGCCGAGCAATTGGTAGAGCGGCTGCTTCCACGCCTTGCCGCGCAGATCCCACAGCGCCATCTCAATGGCGCCGAAGGCCATGATGCGGACGCGGTCGTTGATCGACTGCACGCCGCTCCAGAAGGGCAGGCAGACTTGCTCCGCGCTGGCGATGTCGAAGGCGTCGCGGCCGGTGAGCCGGGGTGCGAGCACGTCGTTGACGACGGCCGCGGCCGCCGGCGTCGGCGCTTCGCCGAGACCGACAAGCCCATCCTCCGTTTCGACCTCGACTATGGTCGGCGAAAAGCCGTCGAGCTCGCCGAACACCCAGACATAGGGCGCTTCGAGCCTGTAATTGATCGGCGTTGCCTTGATGCGCCGGATCTTCATTTCAGCCGATCTCGAAGAAGGGCTTGCCGAGCAAGTCCGGGTCGACATCGATGCCGAGGCCGGGTCCGTCGGGAATGCCCATGCGGCTGCCCGTCACCGGCGGCTTGTTGGAGGCGGTGCGCACCGTCACCCATTCGTGGAAGGCGATCGCGTGCAGCCGGCGCTCCTCCGGCGTCGACAGCGACAGATGCGCCATGGCGGCCGTGTCGATCTCGGCGCCGCCGGTGTCCTCGACGGTGATCATGAAGCCGAGATCGACGGCGACGTCGCGGATCAGCCGCGTCTGCGTCACGCCGCCCAGCCGCGAGATCTTCAGCGTCAGCCCGTCGGCCGCGCCACGGCGGTGGATTTCCAGCATCTCACCCAGCGAGGTGACGGATTCGTCCAGCACCATCGGCTTGTCCAGCATGCGGCGCACCGACATGTTTTCCTCGATCGTCGTGCAGGGCTGCTCGAAGGTGTAGTCGATGCCGCGCGTAGCGTCCGCGAACTGCCGCGCCTGGTAGGGCGTCCAACCGGCATTGGCGTCGCAGAAGATTACCGTGCCCTTCGGCACGGCCGACGCCACTGCCGTCACACGTTCGATGTCGTCGCGCACATTGCCGCCGACCTTGACCTGCAGCCGGTGGTAACCTTCGGCGACGATCTTCTTGGCAAGCGCTGCCATCTGGTCGACTGTGCCGTGGGTCACAACCCTGTAGAGCTCCGCCGTCTCGCTCTCGCGGCCGCCGAGCATGGTCACCAGCGGCACGTCGGCCACGCGGGCGGCGAGATCCCAGCACGCCATATCGAGTGCGGCTTTGATGTAAGGGTGGCCCTTGAACACCGTGTCCATCAGTCTGCCGATGCCGGCAAGGCCGCGTGGATCGTGGCCGATGAGGTGCGGCGCGATCTCCGGCACGCCGGCCCGGGTTCCGGCCGGGAAGGCGGCCGAGTAGAAATTGCCGAGCGGCGCCATCTCGCCCCAGCCGGTCACGCCTGTGTCGGAGGTGATGGCGACGATCACCGCGTCGAAGCAGTCGGCGACCCGCCCCTTCGACATGCGGTAGGGGCCGTCCACGAAAGGCTGCACGACATGGTAGGCTTTTATGCTTTCGATCTTCATGTCGGTGTCCGTTGTCAGCGAGGTCGGTCGGCGCCCTTCGAGGCGCGCTTTTCGAGGCCGCGCGCGTAGGCAAGAAGCTCTTCGAAATCGAGGTCGATATGCTCGCGCGCATGGCGCTGGGCGGCGCGCATGTCCGCGCCCTTGAGCAGCGTCACATAGGTCTCGTGCACGTCCTCGGCCGGCACCGGCTCGTTGCGCGCCCGCTGATGCAGGGCGAAATACATCTGCAGCCGGCTGGTCAGCCGCTGCCAGGTTTCCAGCAGCACCGAATTGTCGGCCCATTCGTAGATCAGCCCGTGCAGCTGCAGCGCCGTCTCGATCTGGCGCGTGGTGTCGAGCGCCCGCGTCGCCTGCTTGACCGCTTCGTGGCGGCGGTCGATCTCGTCGAAAAAGCGCTGGTCGCGCTGCGGCCAGGCGAGCTCGATGGCGAACTCGTCGAGCACCTTGTTGAGGGAATAGGCATCGATGATGTCCTTGGCGGCGACATCGATGACGAAAGTGCCGGCATAGGGGATGCTGGTCAGGACGCCTTCCTGCACCAGCTCGCGCATCGCCTCGCGCAGCGGCGCGCGGCTCACTCGCATCTGCTCGGAAATCCTGAGCTCGTTGAGCTTCTGTCCGGGCTCCAGCTGCCCGGTGAGGATGGCGCGCCTGAGCAGCGCGACGATCTCGGCCCTGCGCGTCGTATCCGCGATCGGACTGAAATCCAGTTTCGCCATGTGTCCCACTCCGGATGACCTAGCTGCAAGACAAGCAGATTGTCGACAATCTAACAAGGGTATTTTTTGCAGAGCGTAGCGCTCAACGAAACGGCGCCCTCGACGTGGGAGCCGAGGGCGCCGTCGGACCGGAACTGATGGGGGTTATCAGCTGGCCGGTTTCGGTTGCGGCAAGGGAGAAACCGGCATTCCGGGTCCGATCTTCTGCAAATTGCCCGTGATCACCTGGTCGCTCTCGGAAATGCCTGAGGTGACGGAGATCAGGTCGCCGTCGGTTGGCCCGAGCGAGACCAGCTTCTGGTCGACGGTGTTGCCTTTGCCGAGAACGTAAAGGTACTTGCCGAGCTGGCTGGAACCCAGCGCCACCTGCGGCACCATCAGGGTGTTGGGCTGCTCCTTCACATGCAGCCGCACGCGCACATATTGCCCGGGCAGCAGCCTGAACTTGGCGTTGCCGATCGTGGCACGCGCCGTGATCGTGCCGGTCGAGTGGTCGATCGTGTTGTCGATGAAGGTGAGCTGGCCTTTCTGACTGGGCTCGGTCTCGCCGGGCAGCAGCACGTCGACGGCGATCGGACCGGCGGCCTTCGCTTCTTCGATCTGCACGAGGTCGGTCTCGCTCGGATTGAAGGTGACGTAGATCGGGTCGAGTTGCACCAGCGTGTTGAGCACGGTGCCGGCGACGCTGACCAGCGTGCCGACCGAGGCCTGGTTGCGGCCGATGCGTCCCGGGAACGGCGCCTTGATCTCGGCATAGCCGAGATTGAGCTCGGCCGTCCGCACCGCGGCCCGGTCGACCGCCAGCGCCGCCTCGGCCCCGCGCAGGGTGCTGGTGCGCTGGTCGAAGCTGTCCTTGGCGAGATAGCCGCTCTTGGCGAGCTCGGTGCCGCGGCCGAGGTTCGAACGCGCATAGTCGAGCGTCGCAGAGTCGCGCTCCACCTGAGCCTTCGCCTGGTCGAGTGCTGCCTGATAGTCCTCGGTCGCGATCCTGTAGAGCAGGTCGCCCGGCTTGACGTCGCTGCCGTCGGCTGCTGTCTGCTCTTGCAGATAGCCCGGCACGCGCGCCTGCAGGGTGATGCTGCGGATCGATTCCACCCGCGCGGCGTAATCGAGGTAGATCGGCAGCGTCTTCTTGACGACGTTCACCACCGGCACCGGCATGACGAAGGCAGCGGGCGCGGGCGCCGCGCCAGCCGTGCTGGCGTTGAGGCTCAGATTGCCCATGTCGAGCAGATGAACACTTGCCACCGAAATCGCGCCCAGCGCGACGGCCGTTCCCAAAGCGATTTTCCATTTACGCATGTTGGTCTCCAATCCTATTCGGCCGCCTGGGCGAGCGGCTGAAGCGCCGGCTCGGCGGTCGGTTCAATTTCCTCTGGCTGAGGAGCGTCATGATGCCCCTTGGCTGGTTCTTTCTCGCCGCGCTCGCGCAGCTTTTCGATCACCGCGTAGAAGACCGGCACGAAGACCAGCGACAGGATAGTCGCCGCCACCATGCCGCCGAAGACGGTGGTGCCGATCGACTGCCGGCTGGCCGCACCCGCGCCGGTCGCGAACATCAGCGGCAACACGCCGAGGATGAAGGCGAAGGCCGTCATCAGGATCGGCCGCAGCCTCAGCCGCGCGGCTTCCATCGCCGCCTCGACGATGGTCAGGCCTTCCTCTCGGCGCCGTCGGGCGAACTCGACGATCAGGATGGCGTTCTTCGCCGCCAGGCCGATCAGCATGACGAAGCCGATCTGCGAATAGACGTCGATCTGCATGCCGCGCAGCAAAAGCACCACGAAGGCGCCGAACAGAGCCAGCGGCACGGCGAGCAGCACCATGAAGGGCATTGCCCAGCTTTCATACTGCGCCGCCAGGATCAGGAAGACGAAGACCATGGCGAGCCCGAACACGATCGAGGCGATCGATCCGGCCTTGAGCTCCTGATAGGTGATGCCGGTCCACTCATAGCCGAAGTCCCGCGGCAGGACGTTCGCCGCCGCCCGTTCCATCGCCGCCACCGCCTGGCCGGACGAGAAGCCCGGCGCAGCGCCGCCATTGATCAAGGCCGACGCATTGTTGTTGTAATGCGGCACGGTCTCGGGGCCGACGATCGGCACCAGCTTGCCCAGCGTGCTCAGCGGCACCATGCCGCCCGACGCGTTGCGCACGTAGAGCCGCGAGATGTCGGTTGCATCGGCGCGCGCGTCCTTGTCGGCCTGGATGGTCACACGGAAGGTGCGGCCGAACAGGTTGAAGTCGTTGACGTAGAGCGAGCCGAGATAGATCTGCAGCGTGTTGAACACGTCGGGCAGGTTGAGCCCGAGAAGCTTCGCCTTGCTGCGGTCGAGGTCGTAGTTGAACTGCGGCGTCGAGGTCGAGAAAGATGAGAACAGCTGCTGCGGATTGAGCTCCGGCTGCTTGCGTGCCTCGGCGATCAGCGCCTGCGTCACCTCGTTGAGCGCGGCACTTCCGCGGCCCGAAAGATCCTCCACCTGGAACTCGAAACCGCCGGTGGTGCCGATGCCCGGGATCGAAGGCGGATCGAAGGAGAGTGCGAACGCGTCCGGCATCTGCAACAGCTTGCCGCGCACCTGCTCGACGAGTTTCGAAGCACTCTGGTCAGGCCCGCGTTCGTCCCACGGCTTCAGGATGGCGAACTCCACCGCCGAGTTCGACTGCGCGGCGCTGGTCAGGAAGTTGAGGCCGCTGATCGAGCCGACGATGTCGACGCCGGGCGTGTTCTGCAGGATGTCGCGCGCCTTCTGCGCCACCGCGTCGGTGCGCTCCAGCGAGGCGCCGTCGGGCAGCTGGATGACGACGAAGAAGTAGCCCTGGTCTTCGACCGGGAGGAAGGTCGAGGGCAGCTTCTGCCAGACGAAATAGGTGGCGACGAGGCCGGCCGCGAACAGGCCGAGCATGGCCCAGCGCAGCCTGATCAGGATGCGCACGCCATGGGCATAGGCATGCGACAGCCAGTCGAAGCCGGCATTGAACCAGCGGAACAGCACGAACTGCGTTTCGCCACGATGGCGTAGGAACGCGGCACTCAGCGCCGGGCTCAACGTCAGCGAGTTGAAGGCCGAGATGCCGACCGAGATCGCGACGGTCAACGCGAACTGGTTATAGAGCCGGCCGGAGACGCCTGGGATGAAGGCGACCGGGATGAACACCGCCATCAGCACCGCGGTGGTGGCGATGATGGGGCCCGTCACTTCGGCCATTGCCGCGCGCGTCGCGGCAAGCGGCTTGAGGCCGGCTTCCAGCTGTCGCTCGACATTCTCGACGACGACGATCGCATCGTCGACGACGAGGCCGATCGCCAGCACCATGCCGAGCAGCGAGAGCATGTTGAGCGAGAAGCCCAGCATGTACATCACCGCCAGCGTCGCGACGAGCGACACAGGGATGGCGATGGTCGGGATGATCGTGGTGCGCCAGCTCTGCAGGAAGATGAACACCACCGCCACGACCAGCACCAGCGCTTCGCCGAGCGTGATCAGCACGTCATGCATCGAGGCCGAGACGAAGCGGGTCGTGTCGTAATGCATGGCGTAGTTGACGCCCTTCGGGAAGCGCGCGGACAATTCCTGCATCTTGTCCTTGACCCGCTGCTGCAGGTCGAGGGCGTTGGAGCCGGGCATCTGGTAGACGGCGAGCACCACCGTCGGGTCCTTGCCGAAGAAGGCCGACGAGGAATATTGCAGCGCGCCGAGCTCGATGCGGGCGACGTCTCGCAGCCGCACCAGCGAGCCGTTCTGCGAATTGGCGCGCACGACGATGTCGCCGAATTCCTTGGGGTCGCTCAAGCGGCCGACCGCATTGACCTGCATTTCGAAGGAGGTGCCAGCCGGCGCCGGCGACTGGCCGATCTTGCCGGCCGCCACCTGCACGTTCTGCTCGGCAATGGCGTTCTGCACGTCGACGGCGGTGATGCCGAGATTGGCCAGTTTGTCCGGATCGAGCCAGACGCGCATCGAATAGCGCCGCTCGCCGAAGATCTGCACGTCGCCGACGCCGGGCAAGCGCTTCAGCGGATCGCCACGTCGCCGACGCCGGGCAAGCGCTTCAGCGGATCGACCACCTGGAGATAGGCGAGATTGCTCAGCGCCACCGGATCGACGGAGCCGTCCGGCGAGGTGAGGTCGACGATCAAAACGAAATTGGGGTTCTGCTTCTTGATCGTGACGCCGCCCTGGTTGACGATGGCCGGGAGGGAGGATGCGGCTTGCGAGACGCGGTTTTGCACGTCGACGGCCGCGGTGCTCAGCGGATAGCCGACGTCGAAGGTGATGGTGATGGTCGAGGAGCCGTCATTCGAGCTCGTCGACGACATGTAGGTCATGCCTTGCACGCCGTTGATCTGCTGCTCGAGCGGCGTGGTGACCGTATCGGCCACCACCTGCGCGCTGGCGCCGGGGTAATGGGCGCTGACCACGACCTGCGGGGGCGTGATGTCTGGGAATTGCGAGACCGGCAGCAGGAAATAGGCGATCGCGCCGGCGAGCACCATGATGATGGCGATCGCCGATGCGAAGATCGGGCGGTGGATGAAGAATTTCACCATGATGCTGATGCCTCGCCGAAGGGTTTTGCGAAGTGGCGCAGGCGGGCCCGGCCGGAGCCGGAGTCCTCCAGGAAGGATGGCAGAACTTCATCGCCCGGCACCTGTTGCGCCGCGCGCGAGCGCAACATCCGTTCGAAGGCTCCGGGATCGATCCCGTCTGCCTTCATCACCAGCCGGATCATCGGATCCCGGATGGCTTCGTCGATCGTCAGGTCTTTGCGCTTTTGCATAGGAGTAGCTCCTTGCTTGCGGTCCGCATCGGATGATCTCGGACCGTTTTTCTCTCTTTTCACCGGCCGAAGCCGCATGACAGGCAGGTTTCTGGCTCTATCTCGCTCTGGCAGGGCCTATCGGTAGGGCCTTGTCGTTGACGGGAAGCGACATAGGTGTTACCAGTAAGTAACATTCTGGAAGTTACAGACCGGTAACACCCTAGTCAAGAGGTGGCCGAGGGATTTTTGGAAACGAAAGGAGATCATGATGACAGACGGCGTCGTGGAGCGCTCTCGCCCCCGGGATCGGATCCTGGAGACGGCGCAGGACATGTTCCACAAGCACGGCATCAAGGGCGTGGGCGTCGATGCCATCACCGAGGCCGCCGGCACCAACAAGATGACGCTTTATCGTCACTTCGAATCCAAGGACGAATTGATCATCGAATGCCTGCGGGCTACCGCGGCGAAGACCGCGAGGATATGGGACGAGTTCGAGGCCCGGCATCCCGGCGACAAGCTCGCGCAGCTGCATGCCTGGGTCCAGAAGGCCTCGGAAATGCTGAGCGCAGACTGCCGCGGCTGCGACATGGCCAACGCGGCCGTCGAGCTCAGTGAGACCGATCACCCGGCAAGGCGCGTCATCAAGGAATTGAAGGAAGCCCAGCGCGAGAAGCTCGTTGCACTGTGTCGCGATGCCGGCGTCGGCCAGGCGGAACTGCTCGCCGACACGCTGTCACTGCTGCTCGAAGGCGCGCGCGTGAGTATGCAGAGCGTCGGCGCCGAAGGCCCGAGCGCGCAATTCGTGCGCATGGCCGAGGGCCTGATCGCCTCGTTCCGGTCGCGCTAGGAAGTCCCCTTGACGCTTCGCGGCTACCTCCTCTTCGAAGAGAGAAGAGGCCGGCGCCGGCTGCCCGAATTGCGTTTGCTGTTCGCCTGGAATGCGGGTGAGGGGATTTGGTGTTTGCCGAGGCCTGGGCAAAGAAAAGCCCGCTGCCGGGAGGAGGTGGCAGCGGGCTCGATTTCGAACACGGCGCGGGAGGAGGTGCACCGCATTCATCGTCGGCATCACATCTGGGAGGAGGAGACGGCCGACACGTGTACATGTACTAGTTGCTTAATGATTCGGCAACCTCAAAACTTGCATAGCTGGTGTGCAGATTTGTCGCATCGTCGACCATTCCTCCTACAAATCCGAATATAGCGGCCTCGCCCGAAGCGGCCAACTCACTGCACCGGCACGTTTTCCTTGAAGATCAGCCGCGGCTCGATGAATTTCTTCGTCAGGTACGGCGCCGATGAAGCGATCGAGCCAAGCAGGCGGATCACCGCCTGTTCGGCAATCAGCCGCGCATTCTGGTCGATGACGACGTCGGCGAGGTCGTCGACGAGATAGCGGCGCGTTTCCTTGGTCAGGTCGTGGCAGATGAACACCGGCTTCTTGCGCGGCCTGGCTTCGAGCAAGGCCTTCGCCACGCCCGAGCGTCCCGCGCCGAGGCAGTAGATGCCGAGCAGTTCCGGCTCGTTGTGCAGCGCCTTGATCGTCGCGCCGTAGCTGGCGTCGGGCTCGTCGTTGATCTCAACGGCGCTGGAGACGGTGAGGTTGGGAAACTCCTCGGCGAGCACCGAGCGGAAACCCATCTCGCGCTCCTCATGGCCGCGATAGGAGCGCGAGCCGACGACCATCGCCAGATGGCCGGTACGGCCGCCCAGGAAGCGGCCCATCAACAGCGCCGCCGTGCGTCCGGCGACCCGGTTGTCGATCCCGACATAGGCCGAGCGGGGTGCAGCGGGAACATCGGAGACCAGCGTCACCAGCCGGATGCCCGCCTCGACCAGCTCGCGCAGGATATTGCGCGTGCGCGGGTGGTCGACGGCGATGACGCCGACGCCGTTGGCCTTGAGCGAGAGGTTCTCGACCGCGCCCTGCAGCGCGCCAGGTGAGATGCCGGCAAGGTTGTGGATGCGGCAGGAGGCGACCAACGGCAGGCGCGCGGCATAGTCCTCGATGTGATGGGCGAGATCCGCCATGAAGGCGTTGCTGCCGATCGGCAGGAAGAATTCGAGATGCGCCGGCTTCGACGGCAGCACGACCTGGTCGAGGGTCGGCAGGTAGCCGAGCTGCTTCGCCGCCTCCATCACCCGCTGCCGGTTGGCCGCGCTCGCGCCTGGCCGGTTGTTGAGCACCCGGTCGACGGTCGCGGTCGACAGGCCGCAGCTCCTGGCGATGTCGGCTACGGTGGCTTTCATGGGTCCACTCATAGGATGGGATGCGAGCCCTGTCAGGCCAATCAACGTCAGGCCAAGTCAGCCATGCGGCTGCGGGCCGTCGGAAATCGCATCGCGGATCTCCTTGTCCGACATGCCGGTGATGATGCGCTCGACCTCGGCGACCGTGGTCTTTTTCGGATCGATTTCCTCGGCCACCACCTTGCCGCGGCGCATCACCACGATGCGGTCGACCACCTGGAAGACGTGGTGGATGTTGTGGGCGATGAAGATGCAGGAATGGCCCGAGTCGCGCGCGCTGCGCACGAAGCTCAATACCCCTTGCGTCTCGGCGACGCCGAGATTGTTGGTCGGCTCGTCGAGGATGATCAAGTCGCTGTCGAAATGCATGGCGCGCGCGATCGCCACGGCTTGCCGCTCGCCGCCGGACAGCGAACCGATCGGCGTCGTCGGCGGGATGTTCTTGGAGATGCCGACTTGTTTCAGCAGGTCGCGCGCCACCGTGTTCATCGCCTCCTGGTCCATGCGGTTCAGGAAACGCGGCGGCTTGATCGGCTCGCGCCCAAGAAACAGATTGCGGGCGATCGACAGCTGCGTGACCAGCGCCGAGTCCTGGTAGATCGTCTCGATGCCCTGCGCGATGGCATCGCTGGTGCTGCGCAAGGTAACCTTCTTGCCGCGGATGAAGATATCGCCGCTGGTCAGCGGTACCGCGCCCGACAACACCTTGATCAGCGTCGACTTGCCGGCGCCGTTATCGCCGAGCAGCCCGACGATCTCCCTTTCGTTGACGTGGAAGTTGGCGTCCACCAGCGCCTGCACGCGCCCGTAGGACTTGCGGATATTTTCCATGCGGATGAGCGGTTCGGCCATGGTTCACGTCCCTGCCTGATGCCGGCGTTCGAGCCATGAGTGCAGCGCCATCATGCCGAGGATGATCGCGCCGATGAAGATGTTGTAGGCCAGCCCCGGCACGCCGATGAGCACGATGCCGTTGCGCATGACGCGCAGGATCAGGATGCCGAGCACCGTGCCGATGATGGTGCCGCGTCCGCCGGTCAGCGCCGTGCCGCCGATCACCACCATGGCGATGACCTCGAGCTCGTAGCCGGTGCCGCTGTTGGGGTTGGCGGCCGAGGTGCGCAGCGACGAGATCACGCCGGCGAGCGAGGCCATCACCGCCGACAGGACGAAAAGGCCGACCTTGACGCGGTTGACGTTGACGCCGCGGGCGCGCGCCGCATTTGGGTTGCCGCCGGCCGCCTGGATCCAGTTGCCGGTGCGGCTTTGCGTCAGCACGTAGCCGAGCAGGATCGCAGCGCCGATGAACCAGAACAGCGAGGCGTAGATGCGGAACGGCCCGATGTAGAAGTCGCCGACCAGGATGTCGGCAAGCCAGCTGCCTTCGGCGCTCCATGTGCGCTGCGGAAAGCCGTCAGTGACGAACAACGCGGTGCCGCGCACGACGAGCAGCATGCCGAGCGTCACCAGGAAGGACGGAATCTTGAGCCGGGTGACGAACCAGCCATTGACCAGCCCGATGAAGGCCGCGACCACCAGCGCGATGACGAAGCCCACCTCCAGCGATGTGACGCCGCCGTTGAAAAGCGTCCACATCAGTACCGGCGAGAAGCCGAACAGCGAGCCGACCGAAAGGTCGAATTCGCCCGATGTCATCAGCAGCGTCATCGCCAGCGCGATCAGGCCGAGCTCGACGGTGAAGGCCAGGATGTTGGAGATGTTCTGCGGCGACAGGAAGTCGGGATTGATGCCCCAGAAGACGACGAGCTCGACGACGAGCAGCACTAGCGGGCCGAATTCGGGCCGCGCGATGAAACTTTGGATGAAGGAACGGTTTTCCATTGAGCCCGCGACGTGAGTGAACTTGGCTGAAGCCCGCGCGGCCGCAGGCTCGGCGAAAGGAATGGCCGTGGCCGCCGCAGCGGTCACGGCCATTGGTCGCGGATTACTTGCCGGACAGGATCTTGTCGTAGACGCCGGCTGTGTCCTTTTCATAGAGCGCGCCGGTGATGACGTTGAAGCCCGGAGGAATGCCGGCGGCAGCCATGTTGGCGAGCGAGAGCGCCACATAGCTTGTCGCCTGGGGGTCCTGCCACTGCGCGGCATTGACGTAACCGTTCAGTACTTCCTGCGTGGTGTCGAGCGAGTTGCCCCAGCCGACGACCGGGATTTCGCCCGCCTTGACGCCGACCTGATCGAACACGCGCTTGATCGAGCCGGTGACGAGATCGCCGAGACCGATGATGGCCTTCACCTTGCCCTTGTGGGCGGTGAGGTAGTCGACCATGCGGTTGATCACTTCGGCCTGGTCGAGCGTCGCTTCGGTCACCTCATAGGTGATGCCCGCCGGCTCGAACACGCTCTTGATGCCTTCCTCTTCCTGGACGCCATAGGTGGCGCCCGGAACCTCGACGGGCATCCACACGAAGTCGCCCTTCTTCACCAGGCCCTTGTCGACCAGATACTGCGCCCAGTGCTTGCCGAAGGTGACGTTGTCGCCGCCGACATAGGCGTTGAAGTTGGCCTTCGGATCGGGCGTGTTAAAGTTGATGATCGGGATGTTGGCCGCGCGGGCCTCCTTGACGATTTCAACGAGACTGCCCGGATCGGGGCTGGTCGTGACGATGCCGTCGGCCTTGGCCGAGATGGCGGCGCGGACAGCCTCTTGCTGCGAGGCGACGTCGCCATTGTGGAACGAGGTGTTCACCTTGTTGCCGGTGTCGCTCGCCCATTGTTTGGCGCCGGCCAGGAAATAGGTCCAGACCGGATCGGCCGGGCCGCCATGCGAAATCCAGTAGAACGTCTTGGCCTCGGCCATCGCCGGAATGGCGAGTGCCGCGATCAAGCCAAGCACGAGCAGTCTTAGCCTCGAAAGCATTCGATTTCCTCCCATGTTGAAATCCACCTCCACATCAGGCGCGATACGATCCTCAAGGACCGCATCTCCTGCCCGCGCCGACCGGACGCCTCTAGAGCATTCCCTTTTTCGGTCGCTGGCAAGCCTCCATCGCCAATGGATGTTGGGGCAGCCGCACGCGCCATCAGCAATCCCATCAGATTGCATCAGTTGCGATGATATTCCGCGGGCAAAACCCCGCCGTTGCGCTCCATCAGCCCCTGGCAATGAGCGCCAGCATATTGCCGCTATGATCCGCTGTTAGATCAGACCGGCTCGGGCGAGGTCGCGCATGAGGTGGCTGGCGCCGTAGGTCCAGTGTGGGCAATCCGGCGACAGCCGCACGCGGTTGACCAGGGCGCCGAGCTTCTCGGATGAGATGGTGACCAAATCGCCGACCTTGTGGGTGAAACCCTTGCCCTTCTCGCCGCGGTCCTTCGACGGCACGAACATGGTGCCGAGATAGAGCGCCAGCCCATCCGGATACTGGTGATGCGGCCCCAGCGCGGCCTTGACCAGCTCTTCCGGCGAGCGGCTGATTTCGGCCATCGAGCTCGCGCCCTCCAGAGAAAATCCATCCTCGCCCTCGACGCTGAGCCGCACCGTCGCGCGCTTCACGTCGGCGATGGAGAACGTCTCGTCGAAGAGCCGGATGAAGGGGCCGAGCGCGGCGGAAGCATTATTGTCCTTGGCCTTGCCGAGCAGCAGCGCCGAGCGGCCCTCGACGTCGCGCAGATTGACGTCATTGCCGAGCGTTGCACCGACAATCCGACCTGAGCTGTCCGCAATCATCGCGATCTCCGGCTCCGGATTGTTCCAGGTCGAGACCGGATGCAGCCCGACATCGGCGCCGAAGCCGACTGAGGCCATCGGCTGGCACTTGGTGAAGATCTCGGCATCCGGCCCGATGCCGACTTCCAGATATTGCGACCAGGCGCCGCGCTGGATCAGCTTGGCCTTGATCTCCATCGCCTCGGGCGAGCCGGGCTTCAGCTTCGACAGATCATGGCCGATCAGCCCGGCGATGTCGGCGCGAATGGCGTCGGCCTTCTCAGCCGAGCCGCGCGCCTGCTCCTCGATGACGCGCTCGAGCAGGCTGACGACGAAAGTGACGCCGGAGGCCTTCACTGCCTGCAGGTCGACGGGCGAAAGCAGGATCGGCTTCTTCGCATCGCGCTTGGTCGCGAAGCTGTTTGCCGCAATGTCTTCCAGCGCGCCGATCGCCTTGCCCTTGGCCGAGCGCACATGGCCGGCCGGATCCTTCAGCTCGCAGAGATCACGCATCGTGGGCGCCGCGCTCGACGTGATGTCGATGACCTCGCCGTCGCGCACCGTGACCACCAGGGGGTGGGAGGCTTCGCTGGTCCTGGCGCGGCCGACGAAAAGGCCGTCGGCGGGGAGGCGGGTCGGGTCGGTCATGGTCTTCGTATCCTCTCGATTGTTGCGCGGCACTTTCCTCGGATTTAATGCAAACGTCTATCCCGTCGATGGCAAGGTTATGGGCCATTGGCGTGCTGTCACATAGCCAGGGCCGGCTGGCCCATCGAGCGCTCTTTCAAATTCATGAAATCGGCAATAGGATTTTCACGAAGCTCCAGCACTTGCCCGCAGCCTTTTCCGATCCGATCTGGCGGAAGCCCAAAACGGCCCCGGCGCCTGCGTGCTGTTCGGCTATCCGCTGGCCTATATGCTGTCGCAACTGCCGCGCCGCGCGGCCTCGATCTGCCTGATCTTCGTCATCCTTCCGTTCTGGACCTCGGTGCTGGTGCGCACCTATGCCTGGCTGGTCATCCTGCAGCGCAAGGGACTGATCAACAATTGGCTGATCGACCTCGGCATCATCGGCCAGCCGCTGCCGCTCGCCAACAATTTCGCCGGCGTCGTCATCGGCATGACCCACATCATGCTGCCGTTCCTGGTGCTGCCGCTCTACGCCTCGATGAAGACCATCGACGTCGACTGCCTGCGAGCCGGCATGATTCTCGGCGCCAGCCCGGCCGCCACCTTCCGGCAGATATTCTTCCCGCTGTCGCTGCCCGGTCTCGCCTCGGGCGTGGTCATCGTCTTCGTGCTTTGCCTCGGCTTCTTCGTCACGCCGGCGCTGATGGGCGGCGGCAAGGTCATCATGTGGGCGATGCGCATGGAGCAGGCGACCAGCCTCTATTCCAACTGGGGCGCCGGCGCCGCTCTCGGCGTCGTGCTGCTCGCCGTCACGCTGGCGCTGCTCGGTCTCTTCCAATGGCTGCTCGGCGCGCGTGCCACCGGTGTATGGAGCCGGCGATGAGCGCGGAAAACAGCCTGCCCATCTCGCACTGGCAACGCCTCTGGCTCTACCTTCTGGGCGGCCTCGTCATGCTGTTCCTGATCGCCCCCTCGGTGATCATCGTCATCATGTCCTTCTCCGGCTCGACGCTGCTGCAGTTCCCGCCCGAGCAATGGTCGCTGCGCTGGTACGAAAGCTATTTCGGCTCCGTCGAATGGCGCGACGCCACCATCGTCTCGGTCAAGGTGGCGGTGATGACGGCCATCGTGGCGACGCCGCTAGGCACCGCCGCCGCCTACGCGATCAATGCCGGCACGTTGAGGCTGACCGGCGCCATCAGTGCGCTGCTCACGGCATCGCTGATCATCCCGGTCATCCTGATCGGTATCGGCACCTTCTTCCTCTATGCCCGCATCGGCCTCAACAACACGCTGACCGGCCTCGTCATCGCGCATACCGTCCAGGCGCTGCCGCTGGTGGTGCTGACCGTGCTTTCCGGCTTGCGCTCCTACGACATGAGCCAGGAGATGGTGGCGCGCAGCCTTGGCGCCGGACGCTTCGCCGCCTTCTTTCAGGTGACCATGCCTCAGCTTCGCTTTTCGATCGTCTCGGGCGCGCTGTTTGCCTTCATCACCTCCTTCGACGAGGTGGTGGTCTCGCTCTTCATCTCGGGCGGCGAGACCACGACGCTGACGCGCCGCATGTTCAATGCGCTGCGCGATCAGATCGACCCGACGATTGCCGCCATTTCGACTTGCCTGATCGTGCTATCGATCGTCTTGTTGTCCGCCGCCCAGCTTTTCGGCCGCGGACGTTGAATGCAGGGATATCTTAAACAGCATGCGTGATTTCCAATTTCCCGGCCGCTCTCCGGTCCGCGCCACCGAAGCCATGGCGGCGACCTCGCATCCGCTCGCCACGCTTGCCGCCATCGACATGCTGCGCTCCGGCGGCAACGCCATGGACGCCGCCGTCTGCGCGGCGGCGGTGCAGGCAGTGGTCGAACCGCAATCGACCGGCATCGGCGGCGACTGTTTTGTCCTCTATTGCCCCAAGGGCGACGGCAATGTGATCGCCTTCAACGGCTCGGGCCGGGCGCCCCAGGCCGCGACGGTCGACTGGTACCTGGAGAACGGTTTCAGCGAGCTTCCCAAGCAGGGCCCGCACGCGGTGACCGTTCCCGGCGCCGTCGACGCCTGGTGCCGGCTGCTGGAAGACCATGGCCGCAAGGGCATCGCCGACGCATTGGCGCCCGCCATCCGTTATGCCGAAGAAGGTTATGTCGTGCACGACCGCGTCGCCTTCGACTGGGAGGAGCCGGAAACCGATCTGTCGGCCGACGAAGTGGCGGCGCGCATCTTCCTGCCGGGCGGCAAGCCGCCCAAGGCCGGCGACGTGCATCGCCAGCCGGAACTGGCGGAGACGCTGCGCATCATCGCCAGGAAAGGTCGTGCCGGCTTCTATGAGGGCGCGGTAGCCGAGGATATTGTCGGACGGCTTCGTGAGCTCGGCGGGCTGCATACGCTGGACGACTTCGCCGCGACCAAGGGCGACTACAGGACCGCGATCAGCACCTCCTATCGCGGCTGCGACATCCACCAGATGCCGCCGAACAATCAGGGGCTGACCGCGCTCTTGATGCTCAACGTGCTGTCCGGCTTCGACCTTGCCGCGCTCGACCCGAACGGCGCCGAGCGCCTGCATCTGGAGGTCGAGGCGGGGCGGTTGGCCTATCAGGAACGGGATGCATTTTTCGCCGACCAGGACCATGTCGATGTCCCGGTGAAAGCGCTGCTCTCCAGCGCTTATGCCGACCGGCTGCGCGCTACGATCGATCCCGAGCGCGCGATGACGCATCTGCCGCGCCTCGATCTGCCGGGCAGCGACACGGTCTACATCACCGTCGTCGATCGCGACTTGAATGCGGTGAGCTTCATCAACTCGACCTATTATTCCTTCGGCAGCGGCGTCGTCGGGCCGAAGACCGGCGTCGTGCTGCAGAACCGCGGCTCGAGCTTCCGCCTCGATGCGAAGCACCCGAACGCAATAGCGCCCGGCAAGCGGCCGATGCACACGATCATGCCGGGCATGATGACCAGGAACGGCCGCGCCGTGATGCCGTTCGGCGTCATGGGCGGCGGCTACCAGCCCTTCGGCCATGTGCATCTTTTGACCAACATGATCGACTTCGGCATGGATCCGCAGCAGGCGCTGGACGCCGCGCGCGTCTTCTATAACCACGATGTCGTGGAAGCCGAGCGAAGCGTGCGTCCAGATGCCGTCGAGGGCCTGCGTCGCCGTGGCCACCGCGTTGTCGAGCCCGACCATCCGCTAGGCGGCGGACAGGCAGTGCTCATCGATTGGGAAAAAGGCACGCTGACCGGCGCCTCCGATCCGCGCAAGGACGGCCTGGCGCTCGGATATTGAGCAGCCCTTTGCTGGACATCGGCCGACCGTTCGAAACATAGTCTGGAACCATGACAAGAAGCGAAAACTCCATCGACCTTGCCCATCGTCTTGCGCCCGGTGCCGAAGATGCGCCGGCCATTGCTGCGCCCGACCGGACCGCTCTCTCGCATGGCGGGCTGCGCCGGCTGATCCACGAGACAACGGCCCGGCTCAACGCGCTCGGCATCGGCCGCGGCGACCGCGTCGCCATTGTGCTGCCCAACGGCCCGGAGATGGCGACGGCTTTCATCGCGGTCGCCGCTGCCGCCTCCACGGCGCCGCTCAATCCGGCCTATCGCGCCGACGAGCTCGATTTTTATCTGACCGACATCGGCGTCAAGGCGATCCTCGTCGGCAAGCACGAGGCAGGTCCCTCGGTCGAGGTTGCCGAACGCCTTGGCATCCCAGTACTGCGCTTGGTCGTGCCGCAGGACGCGCCTGCCGGCGTCTTCACGATCGAGGGCGACCCGGTCGGTCCGCCGGTCGCGTCCGGATTGTCCGAGGATGGCGATACCGCGCTGCTGCTGCATACCTCCGGCACCACCTCACGTCCCAAGCTGGTGCCGCTCAGCCATGCCAACCTTGCCGCTTCGGCGGCGCATATCGGCGCCACGCTCGGCCTGACCTCGACGGACCGCTGCCTCAACATCATGCCGCTGTTCCACATCCACGGGTTGATCGCGGCGGTGCTGTCCTCGCTTGCCGCCGGCGGCAGCGTCTTTTGCACGCCGGGCTTCAACGCGCTGCGCTTCTTCCAGTGGCTCTCCGAGGCGCGGCCGAGCTGGTACACGGCGGTGCCGACCATGCATCAGGCGATCCTGCCGCGCGCCGCGCGCAATCCCGAGCAGCTCGCCGAAGCAAACTTGCGCTTCATCCGCTCGTCTTCGGCCTCCTTGCCGGCGCAGGTCATGGCGGAGCTCGAAGCGACATTCGGCTGCCCGGTGATCGAGTCCTACGGCATGACCGAAGCCGCGCACCAGATGGCGTCCAACCGGCTGCCGCCGGGCCAGCGCAAGCCGGGCAGCGTCGGCGCGGCGGCGGGACCGGAAGTGGCCGTCATGGCGCCCGATGGACGGCTGCTCCAGGCAGGCGAGATCGGTGAGATCGTCATTCGCGGGCCGAACGTCACCGCCGGCTACGAGAAGAATCCGGACGCCAATGCCAGCGCCTTCGCTCATGGCTGGTTCCACACCGGCGACCAGGGCGTGCTCGACGAGGATAACTACCTGCGCGTTACCGGCCGGCTGAAGGAGATCATCAACCGCGGCGGCGAAAAGATTTCGCCGCTCGAGGTGGACGGCGTGCTGATGGACCATCCGGCGGTGGCGCAGGTCGTCACCTTCGCCATGCCGCATGACAAGCTCGGCGAGGAGGTCGCGGCCGCGGTCGTGCTGCGCGAAGGTCAGAGCGCCAGCGAGACCGACATTCGCGGCTTCGCCGCGGCACGGCTCGCCGATTTCAAGGTGCCGCGCAAGGTAGTGATCCTGGACGAGATACCCAAAGGCGCGACCGGCAAATTGCAGCGCATCGGCCTTGCGGCAAAGCTCGGTCTCGGCTGATGCGCATCACTGTCTTTGGCGCCGGCGCCATCGGCGGCTACCTCGCCGCCAAGCTGGCGATCGCCGGCCGGGTCGATCTTTCGATCGTGGCGCGCGGCGCGCATCTCGAAGCGATCAACGCCAACGGTCTTCGCCTGATCGAGGATGGCAAGGAAACAGCGACACGGGTGAGGGCCGCGGCGCGGGCCGATGAGCTCGGCGCGCAGGACTATGTCGTGCTGGCGCTGAAGGCGCATTCGCTGGCGCCGGCGCTCGGCGAGATCGCGCCGCTGCTGGGCGAGGGGACCGCCGTCGTCACCATGCAGAACGGCGTGCCCTGGTGGTATTTCTACAAGGCCGGCGGCGCGCTTGAAGGCACGCGGCTCAACACGGTCGATCCCGACGGCACGATCTGGCAGCGCATCGGCCCTGAGCGCGTCATCGGCTCCGTCGTCTATCCCGCCGTCGAGGTCGATGCGCCCGGCCTGATCCGCCATGTCGAGGGCACGCGGTTTTCACTTGGCGAGCCTTCCGGCGAAAAGAGCGAGCGTGTCACTGCGTTGGCGCGGGAACTGGTCAAGGCCGGGCTGCAGGCGCCGGTGCGCGAGGACATACGCTCGGAAATCTGGGTGAAGCTTTGGGGCAATCTTTCCTTCAACCCGATCTCGGCGCTGACCTGCAGCACGCTTGCGGCGATCGTTGCCGACGAAGGCACGCGCGCAGTCGCTCGTGCTATGATGCTGGAGGCGCAAGCGATCGGCGAGAGCCTCGGCGTGCGCTTCCTCATCCCCGTCGACCGGCGCATCAAGGGCGCCGGCGATGTCGGCGAGCACAAGACCTCGATGCTGCAGGATCTCGAACGCCGCCGTCCGATGGAAATTGATGCCCTGGTGGGCGCAGTGCAGGAACTCGGCCGCCTGACCGGCCAGCCGACGCCGACCATCGACAGCGTGCTGGCGTTGGTGCGGCGGCTGGCGATCCAACGCGGGTGTTACTGATTGGGCGACGCTCGATGCCGTTTTCAGTCCTGACATGACTTGTCAGGTACCGGCCGTTTGGCGGTGGCAAGCTGATGGCAAGCTCCCTATTTGGACTCTGTCCAAACCCGGGAGGATCCCATGACCACTGCCGAAATTGCCAAGGATTTCACCGAACTCCTCAAGCAGGGCGACAGCCACAGCGCTGCCGCGAAGTACAATGCCGACGACATCGTCAGCTACGAAGCGATGGAAGGGCCGATGGCCGTCTGCAACGGCAAAGAAGCCGTCAAGCAGAAGGGTGAATGGTGGGAAGCGAACCATGAGGTTCACGGCGGCTCGATCGATGGCCCCTATGTCAATGGCGACCAGTTCGCATTGCGCTTCACCTTCGACATAACGCCCAAATCTACCGGCGAACGCGTCACCATGGACGAGGTTGGCCTCTACACGGTCAAGAACGGCAAGATCAGCGAAGAGCGCTTCTATTATTGAGGCCGATCGGCCTGCGGCATCCTACGTCTTTTCGCTGCAGGATTTGAAAATCAGACATGGCGGCCAGGATGATATGCCGGCCGCCATGGAGAGCGTCAAATCGTCTTCACATAGTCCCACTGGCAAAGCGAGCAGGGCAGGCTCTAAATCAAAAAGAGAGCATGATGTCGCCCGAAAACCGCTTCGCACTTTTCGGCATCATGCTCTAGGGTTCGGCCGGATTCGCAATCCCATCTGCCCGAGGTCTGAGTTGACGATCACCATGTACGGCATCACCACCTGCGACACGATCAAGAAGGCGCGCGTCTGGCTTGAGAGCCACGACGTGCCGTATCGTTTTCATGACTACCGGGCCGAGGGCATCGAGGTCGACAAATTGAACGGCTGGGTCGGCAAAGTCGGCTGGGAAAAGCTGCTCAACAAGGGCAGCACGACTTTTCGGGAGCTGCCGGACAAGGACAAGGAAGCGCTCGACGAGAAGAAGGCGAAGAAGCTGATGCTTGCCAAGCCGACGATGATCAAGCGCCCGGTGCTCGAGGTCGGCGACCGCATCCTGGTTGGGTTCAAGCCGGAGGTTTATGAGGAGGCGGTGGGGTAGGGTAGCGGGACAGCGAAGCTGCCAATCTCCCCCCGCAAGGGGAGATCGGACGTCACCTCGGCTTTCGCAAATCGCGAGCGTTGCGCGAGTCCTTCACGCCCCCCGCAAATACCCCGCCAGCGCCACTGCGTTGTTATGCGCCTCATCCTGCGCGCCGTAGAGCAGCGTCACCTTTCCCTCGCGAAGCACATCGCGCAGTTGCGCCACCGCCTCCTCGTTCCGGTCGAGTTCGGCGCGGTATCGCTTCTGGGAATCCGCCCAGCGCTCAGGCTCATGTCCGAACCATTTGCGCAGCTCGTCGCTCGGCGCGATGTCCTTCAGCCAAAGGGTGAGAGCGGCATCCTTCTTGGCGACGCCGCGCGGCCAGATGCGGTCGACTAGCACCCGCTGGCCGTCGGTCTTCTCCGGCGCCTCATAGATGCGCTTCACCGCTATGTCGAAGGCCATTGAGCCTCCCTTGACAAGCAATCCCGGGAAAACTGTGCAGCGGTTTTCCGTCCGGAATTGCGCAAAAAAAGTCCTCTCAGGCCCACTCGCCCTTGCGCATGACCGGCACGCGGCCGCCGTCCTTGGCCACGCCATCGATGTCGATCTTGTCCGAGCCGATCATCCAGTCGATGTGGATAAAACTCTTGTTGCCGCCACGCTGCGCGATCTCGTCTTGGCTGAGCGAAGCGCCGTTGACGAAGCACTTCGAGTAGCACTGCCCGAGCGCGATATGGCAGGCGGCGTTCTCGTCGAACAGCGTGTTGAAGAACAACAGTCCGCTCTTCGAGATCGGCGAGGAATGCGGCACCAGCGCCACCTCGCCGAGGCGGCGCGCGCCCTCGTCGGTGTCGAGCACCTTCTTCAAGACGTCCTCGCCCTTCGCGGCCTTGGCCTCGACGATCCGCCCGCCCTCGAAGCGCACCGAGATCTCGTCGATCAGCGTGCCCTGATAGGAGAGCGGCTTGGTCGATGACACGTGCCCTTCGACCCGCCATGCATGCGGCGTCGTGAAGACTTCCTCGGTCGGGATGTTCGGATTGCAGGTGATGCCGTTCTTGGCCGTCGAGGCACCGCCCATCCACTCATGGCCTTCCGCCAGTCCGACGGTCAGGTCGGTGCCCGGCCCGGTGAAATGCAGCGCGTGAAAATTGTGGCCGTTCAGCCATTTGGTGCGCTCGGCCAAGGCGGCGTTATGCGCCTTCCAGTTGCCGATCGGATCCTCGACGTCGACGCGTGAGGCCGAGAAGATGGCGTCGGCGAGCTTCACCACCGCGACGTCGTCGGGCTCGCCCGGAAACACCTGCTTGGCCCAGGCAAGGTCGGGATAGGCGACGATGTTCCAGTTGATGTCGAAGCCGGTGATCTTCTCCAGCGCCGGCTGGTAAGCCATCGAGTTCGCCTTGTTGGCGCGTGCCACCTTGGCCGGGTCCTGCGCCGACAGCAGCGACGGGTCCTCGCCGCGCACGGCGAGCCGCGCGGCATTGTTGGAGAAGGCTTTCGCCATACCCTCATAGAGCCAGCCGGCGGCGCGGTCGAAGCCGGCGTCGGCGCCGTAGCGGAAGCGCGCCAGCGTGATCTCGTCGTCGTTGAAGATCGGCGTCACCAGCCCGGCGCCGGCCTTGTAGGCATGCTCGACGATCCGCCTGGTCAGCGGCAGCGCCGCGATCGAAGAGGTCAGCACCAGATCCTGTCCGGGCTGCAACTGCAGCCCGACCTTGATCGCGACTTCCGCCAGCCTGTCGAGCTTCACCGGGTCGATTGTTGCCGAGACGCCGCGCGAATGTGTGGTCATGATCCTGCCTGCCGTTATGTTGGGGTCTGGTCCTTACATAGACCGGCGCGGTTGGCCTTTCCACCGTGATCGACTGGTTCAGGCGGCGCTGTCCAACGCTCGGAACTGCGCCATGGTCGCTTCGATCTCCTCGCGGATCCAGGCCTTGAAGTCCCGCACCTTGCGGCTTTCGCTTTTTGTCTCCGATGTCACCAGCCAATAGCCAAGTCCGCTTTGCGCACGCACGCCGAAGGGCGCGACAAGCCTGCCGTCGGCGAGCGCGTCGGCGGTGAGCAACTGCCAGGCAAGCATCACACCGTGGCCGGCGATCGCCGATTCCAGGCAAAGCATCGGATCAGTGAAGCGCGCTCCCTTGAGAAAGGTGACGGGCTCGACGCCGGCCGCCTCGAACCAGCTGTCCCAATTGATCATCGCCCGCTCGTCGGTGATGGCGCAGGTCTGCGCCAGGTCCTCGATCGACTTCAGCCTGGCCGCGATCGACGGCGCGCAGACGGGAAACACCTCTTGCGCCAGCAGCAGCTCCGCCCGGCCGCCCGGCCATTTGCCGTCGCCCAGCCGGATGGCGATGTCGATGTCGGACCGGTCGAGGTCGGCGATCCGGGCGGAAGCGTCGATCCGCAGCAAAACGTTCGGGTGCCGGGCGAAATGCCGCGACAGCCTGGGCAGCAGCCATTTCGAGGCGAAGGCCGGCGCCACCGACACCACCAGCGTGCATTCGCTCGCCTCGTCAGCCAGCGCCATCGCTTGCGCGAGTTCGCGGAAGCCGGCGCTGAGTCGGGCCGTGAAGACGGTGCCGAATTCCGTCGGCACAAGCCCTGCAGGCGTCCGCTCGAACAGTGCCTGGGCAAGCTGCTTTTCCGTGCGCTTGACCTGCTGGCTGACGGCGCTGACCGAGACGTTGAGCTCGGCGGCCGCGGCCGCAAGCGAGCCCAGCCGGGCGACGGTTTCGACGGCGCGCAGGCCGTTGAGATGGACGCGGTTCAGCATAGCCATTCAGTTTTTCTAAACTCTCTGGGCCGAAATCTCAATTGAAACCTGGCGCGGAAAGGCGGATTTTAGCGAGGCGAGCCAGACCGTGGAGGCAATCCGGATGAAGATTTTATCTTTGCTGAAGGGGCTTTCCGGCGCCGAGCCAAGTCAGGTTCGGCCGGATGACAGCGAGGTCGCCCGCTGGGTCGTCGATCCGCTGTCGCATCCGGTGCTCGACACGATGTCGGAGCGCGAGCTCGGCGACATGCCGTTCCGGCTGACGGCGCATCGCACGGCTTACGAGACGACCTGCCACTGAAAGGCAGCCTAACCGAACTGGCCCAACAGAAGCGCATTGTTTCGCCTGCGCACACACTTATGTTGCGCTGCAATGAGCGCCGCTTCGCCATCTCCCTTGCGCCTCGCCATTGCCGGCATGACGGCACTCGCCGTCGCCATGGGCATCGGCCGCTTCGTCTACACGCCGATCCTGCCCGGCATGATGGAGGAGTTGCACCTGACGCCGGCCGACGCCGGCTGGATCGCCTCCGCCAACTACCTCGGCTATCTCATCGGCGCGCTCGGCGCGGCCGGCGGCTGGGCGCATGGGCGCGAGCGTATGCTGATGTTCGCCAGCCTTGCCGCCAGCGCCGTGCTCGTGGGGCTCATGGGGCTGAACGAGACGATGGCCGCTTTCCTCGTCATCCGCTTCCTTGCCGGCCTCGCCAGCGCTTTCGTCATGGTATTCATGTCGTCGATCGTCTTCAGCCATCTCGCCCTGGCCGGCCGCGGCGACCTGCAAGCGCTGCATTTCGGCGGCGTCGGCCTGGGCATCGCGGCATCCTCGGCGCTGTTGGCCATTCTCGTCACGACCCACGCAGGCTGGCCCGCGGGCTGGCTGTGGTCGGGAGCGATTTCCGCTGTCGGCTTGCTCTTCGTAGCGCTGCTCGCGGGCTCCGCCACGCCCGCCAACGGCGTCGACGGGCCTGAACCGGCGCTGCCGAAGGACAGGTCGCTGACGAAGATGATCCTTGCCTATGGGCTGTTCGGCTTCGGCTATGTGGTGACGGCCACCTTTCTGGTCGCCATCGTTCGCCAGGGCGGCGGCGGGCGCGTCTTCGAGGCCACCGTCTGGATGGTCGCTGGCCTTGCCGGCTTCCCCTCGACCTGGTTCTGGCAGAAGTTCGCCGGCAGGATCGGTCTCTATCCCGCTTATGCCGTGAGCTGCCTGGTCGAGGTGGTCGGCGTCACCGCCAGCGTCGTCGTCAAAGGCTTCACCGGGCCGCTGCTCGCCGGTGTGCTTCTCGGCGGCACCTTCATCGCCATCACCGCTCTCGGCCTGCAAGCGGCAAGGCAGCTTGCGCCGCAGGCACCGCGCCGCATCTTCGCGGTGATGACGGCCGCCTTCGGCCTCGGCCAGATCATCGGCCCGATCGCCGCCGGCCTGCTCGCGCAGGCCTCGGGCAACTACGTGCTCGCCTCGATCATGGCCGCCGTTGCCTTGCTGCTCTCCGGCGTCATCGCCTGGTCGGCTGCGCCAAAATCGCCATGATTTGTGGTCTTGCTCGAGGCCGGGCATCGGGCACGGGCATTTTCTTTCCCACTAATGTGTGACTTTATGCCCGCCGAACAGCAACGCCGCTGATTTGCGGTCAGACCGAGGAAACCCGCCACAGTGTTCGTATCCTTCTTCCCGCAGCCGAAGCTTTTCTTCACCTCGGCGATCGTATGGAGCGCGGTCATGGTGATCGTGTGGTTTCTGGGCGGTGAGCAGATCGGCGCTCTAATCGGATTACCTGCCGCCGCTTCGGAGGCCCCACCTATCATAGGCGTGTCAGTATTTTGGTCGCCCCCATTTCTTTGGTTCTACATCTACTTTGCACTAGGCGTGATGGCCTTTTATGCCTTCTGGCAACTGTATTCCCCACACCAGTGGTCAGGTTGGTCGATCCTCGGCAGTTCGCTGATCCTGTTCACAACCTATTTTCAGGTACAGGTCAGTGTCGCGATCAATGCCTGGTACGGGCCGTTTTGGGACCTTATTCAGGGCATCGTCAGCAAAAGCGTGAAGGCCACGGAAAGTGATGTTTACGCGCAAATAATAACGTTCCTCGGTATCGCTCTTGTCGCCGTTACCGTGCTGGTTTTGACGAATTTCTTTGTCAGCCACTGGGTGTTTCGTTGGCGCACCGCAATGAACCATTACTACATGTCGCATTGGCCTAGATTGCGCCAGATCGAGGGCGCCGCCCAGCGCGTGCAGGAAGACACGATGCGGTTCTCCCGGATCATGGAAGACCTCGGCACGAGCTTCGTCGATTCGATAATGACGCTGATCGCCTTCATGCCGATTTTGCTCGGCTACTCCAAGCATATCACGGTGCTACCATTCGTCGGTCAGGTTCCGCAGCCGCTTGTTCTTGCTGCGATCTTCTGGGCGATCTTCGGCACCGTGTGCATTGCCGCCGCGGGTATAAAGCTTCCTGGCCTGCAGTTCCGCAATCAGCGGGTCGAAGCCGCCTATCGGAAGGAGCTTGTCTATGGCGAGGACCATGCCGACCGGGCCCAGCCGTTGACCACCGCCGAGCTGTTCGCCAATGTCCGCCACAATTACTTCCGGCTCTATTTCCACTACGTCTATTTCAATGTGGTCCGCTACCTTTATTTGCAGCTCAATACCGTCTTCCCTTATTTCCTGATGGTACCTTCGCTGATAGCTGGTACGTTGACGCTGGGTCTGATCAACCAGATCAGTTCCGCCTTCTCGCAGGTGACGAGTTCCTTCCAGTATCTGGTCAATTCCTGGTCGACGATTGTCGAGCTTCTATCGGTCCATAAGCGCCTGCGTGCTTTCGAAGCCACGATCAAGGGCGAGCCGTTGCCGGACATCGACCAGCGCTTCGTCGAGCGCCAGGCGCAGGAGGCGGATCCAGCCTGATCAATATTGGGTGGGTGTGGGCGGCGGCTCAACCGCCCGCCATCGCCTGCCTGTCGCTGACGCGCTGCCGCGCGACATAGTCGCGGAAGCTGATGCATTCGACCTGCTGCATGACGCAAACCTCGCCGGCAAAGCGCTCCAGCGCGTTCCAGTAGGTGCCGCCGTTCATCTGTGTGAAGTGGAAGCCGAGCTCGAGCGGAAGTCGTTTGCCATTGTATTGGGCATCGAACGCGGCGCGGAACGCGTGGTAGGCGCGATCGGCGAACTCACCCGCCATCGACGGTCTCTCGAAGCCGCCCGAATGGCGGACATAGAGATTGTAGTCCATGGCGACCACCGGTTTCGATTTCGGCCCCTCCGGAATCTGCGGCAGCGCAAAGCCAATGATGCCGTTCTTTGTCGGCGGCACGGCAGGGCCGTTCGAGACACCGCTCGCGTCGTACTGGAAGCCGGCCTCGGGCAGCGCTTCGTAAAGCGCCTTGTCGGTCGACAGGTACGGCGCGCGAAAGCCGATCACGGCACGGCGCGCGAAATCGCGCCAGCCGGGCGGCTCTGGCGAAATGCCGCTGATCGCATAGGCATTTTCGAGGATGTGCCGGAATGCGGCGAACTCGGCCAGCCAGTCGGCCTTGCTCCAGTCCTTGCCGTCGAAATGGCCGCAGGCATGGCTGCCGATATCGTGGCCTTCGGCGGCCGCGAGCCGGATCTGTTCCAGCCTGTCCGCCACCTCCTGCTTCGAGGCGGCAAAGCCGATATTCGATTTGCCGGCGCCCTTGCCGGGTGCGGTGTACTCACTGCGTGTCTCCGGCGAGAGCAGGAAGACGCAGGACAGAAAATAGGTGAAATGCGCGCCGGTGCGCTTTGCCAGCGCGCGGCTGCGTTCCCATTGCGAGATCTCGCGCGCGCTGTCGAAAGAGATAAGCACGATCTGCTTTGGCCTCGCCGGCATGGACTCCGGCGGTTTGGGCGGATCGGCGAAGACCGCGGCAACGGAGCTGGCAAGCGAAGCGAGACTGAGCGCAAGGACGCGGAACGGATGTGGCACAGGCAACCTTCGGAGACATCTTCTGATGATTGGAATACCGGCTATTGCCCAATTGTGGCATCGGTACGTTGCGCCCCGGCTGGAAGCCGCCCTGGCTTGTCCCGCCGATTTTCCGGCGATCCCCCTTCCATGCCGACAAAATTTCGCTAAAACGCGGGGCTCAAGAAGCGCCCCGTTCCGGGGCTGCAATGGTTTTTGATTGATGTCCGACGACAGTTTTATCCGCGAAGTCAACGAAGAGATTCGTCGCGAGCAGGCGCAGGCGCTGTGGGACCGTTTTGGCCCGGCCCTGCTTGGCCTGGCCATCCTTGTGGTGGTCGGCACCGCCGCCTTCGTCGGCTACCGCTACTGGGACGAGACCCGCGCCAACCAGTCGGGCGATGCCTTCTCGCAGGCTCTCAAGCTCGCCAATGACGGCAAGAACGATGAGGCGATCGCCGCCCTCGATCAGCTGGAGAAGGATGGCTATGGCGCCTATCCGCTGCTCGCCCGCATGCGCGCCGCGACCGTCAAGGCCGACAAGGGCGATGTCGACGCCGCCGTCAAGGATTTCGACGCGGTCGCCGCCGACAGTGCCATTCCCGCCGGCATCCGCGATATGGCGCGGCTGAGGGCGGCGCTGCTGCTGGTCGACCACGGCTCGTTTGCCGATGTCTCCAGCCGGGTCGAGGCGCTCACCGCCGACACCAACCCGCTGCGCAGCTCGGCGCGCGAGGCGCTCGGCCTTGCCGCCTGGAAGGAAGGCAAGTCGGCTGACGCGCTCAAACTGTTCGACCAGATTGCTTCGGATGACGGCGCCCCGCGCAATGCGCGCCAGCGGGCGACGCTGATGTCCGAACTGATCCGCGGGTCGGGCAACGCGTCGTGACCTCGGATGTCATTCAAAGTCGCCATCATCGGCCGGCCTAACGTCGGCAAATCGACCCTTTTCAATCGGCTGGTGGGAAGGAAGCTGGCGCTTGTCGACGACACGCCGGGCGTGACGCGCGACCGTCGCGTTCACGCAGCCAAGCTCTACGATCTTCACTTCGACGTCATCGACACCGCCGGCTTCGAGGATGCGGCTGCCTCGACGCTGCCCGGCCGCATGCGCCAGCAGACCGAGATCGCGATCCGCGAGGCCGACCTGATCTTTTTCACCGTCGATGCCAAGTCCGGGCTGATGCCCGACGACCGCACATTCGCCGAAGTCGTGCGCAAGTCCGGCAAGCCGGTCGTGGTGGTCGCGAACAAAGCCGAGGCGCGTGGCGCGCAAGGCGGCATGCTGGAGGCCTGGGAGCTCGGTCTCGGCGAGCCGATCCCCGTTTCGGCCGAGCACGGCCAGGGCATGCCCGATCTCCGCGACGCTGTGATCGCCGCGCTCGGCGAGGAACGTGCCTTCGGCGAGGACGAAGAAGAGCCAGGCGACGAGATCGCCGTCAGCGAGGTGCTGATCGGCGAGGACATCGCCGACCCTGATGCCGAGCCTGCCTATGATGACAGCAAGCCGCTGCGCATCGCCGTCGTCGGCCGCCCCAATGCCGGCAAGTCGACGCTGATCAACGCGTTGATCGGCGAGGAGCGGCTGCTGACCGGCCCGGAGGCCGGCATCACCCGCGATTCCATCTCCGTTGACTGGGACTGGCGCGGCCGCCGCATCAAACTTTTCGACACGGCCGGCATGCGGCGCAAGTCGAAGGTCCAGGAAAAGCTCGAGAAGCTTTCGGTACAGGACGGCCTTCGCGCCATCCGTTTCGCCGAGATCGTCATCATCGTGCTCGACGCCACCATCCCCTTCGAGAAGCAGGACCTGCAACTCGCCGATCTGATCATCCGGGAGGGCCGCGCGCCGGTGATCGCCTTCAACAAATGGGACCTGATCGACAACCCGCAGGAGCTTCTCGCCGAACTGCGTGAGAAGACAGGGCGGCTCTTGCCGCAGGTGCGCGGCATCCAGGCGGTGACGGTCTCGGCCGAGACCGGACGCGGCCTCGACAGGCTGATGGAGAGCATCATCAAGACGCACAAGGTGTGGAACAGCCGCGTCTCCACCGGCAAGCTCAACCGCTGGCTGGAAGGCATTCTGGCGCATCATCCGCCGCCCGCCGTCGCCGGCCGCCGGCTGAAGATCAAATATGTCACGCAGGCCAAGACCCGCCCGCCGGGCTTCGTGGTGTCGTGCTCGCGGCCGGACGTGATGCCGCAATCCTATGTCCGCTACCTGTCGAACAGCCTGCGCGAGGCCTTCGATATGCCCGGCGTGCCGATCCGCATCGCGCTGCGCACCTCGGATAACCCCTTTGCCGGCCGGGCGAAGAAGCGCTGAGGCAGACCTAGAGACTAAGCCACTTTCAGCAGCTTCTCTTTCATCTCGGCGCTTTCAGGCAGCGCCTCGAAAGCCGCCTGCAACAGAATGTCGGCCAGCCGCGCGGCCACCGGATCGAGCTCGGCATCCTTCTGATGCAGATGCAGCGCCATCTTCGGCAAGGCCGGCAAGCCGAGCAGACCGGGCGCGAGCGCCCTGACATTAGCGGGCAGGCCGATATCGGTGCGGATCGTCAGCCCAAGACCGGCCGCGACAGCCGCCCAGATGCCGCCAAGGCTGGGGCTCGAGAACGCCATGCGCCAGGCAAGCCCGGCCCGGTCGAGCGTCTCTGTCGCCACGGTGCGCAGCAGGCAGGGCGCCTCGAACACCACCAGTGGCAGCGCTTCGCCGTGGCGTGCGTCCGCCTCGATCTGTTTCGCCGGACCGATCCAGCGCGCCTGCACATCGGCGACATGCCGGCTGTATGGCAGCGTCGTGCCGTCGTGCCAGGCGAGCGCGATGTCGAGGCTGCCGGCAAGGACGCGTTCGGCGAGTTCATGGCTGCGTCCGATCCGCGCTTCGATCCGGACCTTGGGGTGGGCGCGGGCGAAGCGGCCGAGCACTTCCGGCAGCACGGCTTCGCCGAAATCCTCCTGCAGGCCGAGCCGCACCCAGCCTTCCAGCTCGACATCGCGGATGGCGGAAGCCGCCTCGTCATTGAGCTCGATCAGACGCCGCGCATAGCCGAGCATGGTCTCGCCGGCCTCGGTAAGCGCCAGGCCGCGCCCTGCCTTGCGGAAGATCGGCGTCGCCGCCTGCTCCTCCAGCTTCTTCAACTGCGCGCTGACGGCGGAGGTCGAGCGGCCGAGCCTTTCAGCCGCCTTGGCGAAGCTGCCGAGTTCCATGCCGGTGACGAAGGTCCTGAGGACGTCGAGGTCGAACGTGACGCGTCGCATGAGATCGTCCTTATTTTCAGGATTGTCGATCAAGAACTTCCTGATTTTATGAATCAAGCTATGGCGCTACATCCGCCCCGTCAAGGCCGGTCGGCCGGCCGTCACGGGAATGGAATCATGTCAGCCATCGTCACCCGCAACCAATGCCAGCCGTCTGGGCGAGGCATCACCGCCTCGGCCGGTTGGAGCTTCGGACCCAACCATCGCTGGAAGGTGCTGGGCATCGGCGTCGCCGCCAATGCCGGCTTCTCCGCCACCTTCTCCGGCATACCGGCAACCGCTGTGGTGATGCGCCAGGGCTATCAGCTCGACAATGCCTCGCTTGGACTGGCGCTCGGTCTTCTCGGCCTCGGCGTGGCGCTCAGCGAACTGCCCTGGGGCGTGCTCACCGACCGTTGGGGCGACCGCCGCGTGCTCTTGACCGGGCTCGGCGCGACGGCGGCATGGCTTCTCATCATGGCGATGCTCGTCGTGCCGACGAAAACAAACGTTCCCGGCGTCACGCTGCTGTCGGCAAGCCTGCTCGTTGCCGGGCTGCTCGGCGGCAGCGTCAACGGTTCCAGCGGCCGTGCCATCATGGGCTGGTTCGGTGAAGGCGAGCGCGGCTTCGCCATGAGCATAAGACAGACGGCGGTGCCGCTCGGCGGCGGGCTCGGCGCGCTCGTCTTGCCTTCGCTAGCTGTGGCCTTGGGCTTTGTCGCTGTCTTCGGTCTGCTTGCGGCTCTATCCGCGCTCTCGGCTTTCTTCGCCTGGCGCTGGCTGTACGAGCCGCCGACGCAAGGCGACGCGCACGGCGCCGCCGCGACGAGCGGTCCGGCGCCGCTGCGCAACATCGAGGTCTGGCGCATCTCGACGGCTATCGGTTTACTCTGCTTCCCGCAGGTGGCGGTGCTCACCTTTGCCGCCGTCTTCCTGCACGACTTCGCCGGCATGGGCACATGGGTAACCAGCGCCAGTCTTGCCCTCGTGCAGACCGGCGCCATGGTGATGCGCGTCTGGAGCGGCCGCTTCACCGACCGCCACGGAAACCGCCGGCCGTTCTTGAAATTCTGCAGCGTGCTCAGCGCGCTGGCCTTCCTGGTCCTGTGGCTGCTAGTGATCGTGGCGGCAACGCAGCCGGCGCTGATGCTGCTCCTTCCCGCCATGGTGGTCGTGGCCGGCATCTCCGTCTCGGCCTGGCACGGCGTTGCCTATACCGAACTGGCGACGCTTGCCGGCGCTGGCCATGTCGGCACCGCGCTCAGCCTCGCCAACACCCTCGTCTTCGTCGGCTTCTGCCTGGTGCCGATCGCCATTCCCTGGCTGTTGCTTCTGTTCGCATGGCCGGGCGTGTGGCTCGCAGCCGCGATATGCGCGGCGATCGCCTGGCCGATCTTCCTGCGCACCGCCTGATTCCTGGCCAGCTTTCCACAGCAGTGGGAAGCCGGCTTGCCTTCAACATAAAATAAACACGATCGATGTCGTTAACCCGGCATCAAGGTTAATGCATCATTTTGGCTCTCCAGTCGGGTCAGTAGCGTTTCCTGGAGAGTTCCGTGCATCGACGCGTTTTTAAGCGGCTTCTGGCCGCCGCCGGTGAGAAGAAACGTTCCGTCCTTCCTCCTGTGCTCCTTGGCCTCGGCTTCTGGGTCGGCTTTCCGTCCGTCGTCGCCTATCAGGACATGGCAAGCCTCGTTTCCGGTCTGGAATCGCCCAGCCATCGCTGGAACGCCTATGTCGAAAAATCCGTCGCCGGCTCGGTGCACGCCGCCGAGATGCCTTTCGTCGATTCGGCCGCCACGGGCTCGATCTCCGGCTCCGGCGTGGAATTGCCGGGCGTCGGCACGGTGGCGTTCCGCGGCAAGGGCAATGTCGCCGGCGCCACGCCCGACGAGGATCGTGTCGTGCGCGCCGACAAGAAGGGCCGCCTCGTCCAGGTCTCGCCCGTTGCGCCGCCCAAGAACTTCAGCGCCGGCTCGATCTTCGAGCGCACGTCCTCGCTGCTTCGCCCCGCGATGGACAGCGGCCTGAAGCTCACTTTCGCCAAGCCCGGCATCAAGGGCAGGGAAGTCCAGATCGCCCAGGCCTTCCATATCCGCGAGGACAAGAAGCCCGATCCCGACTTGCCGGCGGCCCTCGTCGCCCTCGTCAACAACGACAAGCCGGATATCCTCGCCACCGCCTATGCCCAGTCGGCGCCCGACTATGCCAAGGCCTCGCCCTTCGAGGCGCTGCTGCAGGACGATCCGAACGACGGCCGCTTCATCCCGCCGATGGGCAAGGGCGACCACGCGTGGATGCAGAACCCGCTGCCGGCGGCCGTCTTCTCCAAGCCGGAACAGGAGTGCCTCGCCAAGGGCATCTATTTCGAGGCGCGCAGCGAACCGGTGCGCGGACAGGCCGCGGTGGCGCAGGTGATCCTGAACCGCGTCCGCAACCCCGCTTATCCGAAGACGATCTGCGGCGTCGTCTACCAGAACGACAACTGGTTCAACCGCTGCCAGTTCTCCTTCGCCTGCGACGGCAGGAAGAAGCGCATCAGCGACCCGGTCGCCTACAAGACCGCCCAGGACGTCGCAATGGCGGTGACCGCCGGCAAGATATTCATCCCCGAGGTCGGATCCTCGACCCACTATTACGCCAATTACGTCCATCCCGGCTGGGCGCGCGCCATGCAACGCATGACCAGGATCGGCCTGCATATCTTCTATCGCACCTATGGCGGCGGCTGGAGCTGACCCGCTCGAGCGAGGCCTCCGACGGCATTCTGCGCGGCCTGGCGCGCGCACCGATCGGCGCGGCTTGCCGGGCGGATTCGCGCCGAGTCCCCGCGCGGGCGTGACGGGCACGATGTCGCACCCGAATAAGTCATTGATTTAAAAAGCGAAAATACATCGCTTCGAAGTTCGGCCCGTGGCTTGACGGGCGCGGACCCTCTAACTATGTTGCCGGCGACTTTAGAAGCGGACGGACGGTGATCGTCTGCCCGGGCAGGGGGGTTGCGATGGCCGACAAGAAAGGGCCAGACGGAACCGGAGAAACCGGCCGCGGCAGGCAGCCAGAAGCCACCATCCGCGACGACGAACTTGAGCGCCGCCGGCGCGAGCTTGAAGCATCGCTTGCGACAAGACGCACGGACCGGCTCGAGGGGAAAGACGAAGCGAACGCTGCGACCGGTTACGGTCAGGCACTGAAGCTGTCCAGCGAGTTCATCGCCGGGGTGGTGGTTGGTGTCGGCTTGGGCTGGATCATCGACCGCTTGGCGGGAACGGCGCCTTGGGGTCTGATCGTCGGCCTGTTGCTGGGCTTTGGCGCCGGTATACTCAATGTCCTGCGTTCGGCGGGACTTGCACCGCAGTTCGGTCAGGGCGGCAAGCCACCCGAGCCGAAGGAATGAGACGAGGCGCCGCAAGGCGCGAAAGAAACTTAAGAAGCCGGTTGTGGCTTTGACGGGGATTTAAAGTGGCTGCTGCTGACAAGGTCGATCCGATCCACCAGTTCCAGATCCATCCGATCATCCCGCTTCATATCGGCGGCTACGACGTCTCCTTCACCAACTCCGCTCTGTTCATGGTCGTGACGATCATCGTCGCTTCTGCCTTCCTCTACATGAGCACCGCCAGCCGCGCCCTCATCCCGGGCCGCCTGCAGTCGATGTCGGAAATGGCCTACGAGTTCGTCGGCAACATGCTGCGCGACGCGGCGGGCAAGCAGGGAATGCAGTTCTTCCCGCTGGTGTTCTCGCTGTTCATGTTCGTGCTGGTCGCCAATCTGATCGGCCTGTTCCCTTATTTCTTCACCGTCACCAGCCACATCATCGTCACCTTCACGCTGGCCGCGCTGGTCATCGGCACCGTCCTCGTCTACGGCTTCGCCAAGCACGGCTTCGGCTTCCTCAAGCTGTTCGTGCCGCACGGCGTGCCCGGCTATCTTTTGCCGCTGGTGGTGGCGATCGAAATCATTTCCTTCGTCTCGCGTCCCGTCAGCCTCTCGGTTCGTCTTTTCGCCAACATGCTGGCCGGGCACATCACTCTGAAGGTGTTTTCTGGCTTTGTCGTCAGCCTCAGCGCGTTCGGCGTCGTCGGTATTGCCGGCTCGGTGCTGCCGCTCGCCATGGCGGTCGCGTTGACGGCGCTGGAATTGCTGGTCGCCTTCCTGCAGGCCTATGTCTTCGCGGTGCTGACCTGCATGTATCTGAACGACGCTCTGCACCCGAGCCACTGACCGATTTTCACCGGCGCTCCGGCGCCAGCATACCCAACGTACCAACCGCAACGATTACGAAAAACCACAGGAGTTTTGAAATGGACGCAACTGCAGCAGCTGCTATCGGCGCTGGTATCGCCTGCATTGGCATGGGCGGCGCCGGCATCGGCCTCGGCAACATCTTCGGCAGCTATCTCTCGGGCGCGCTCCGCAACCCGTCGGCTGCTGACGGCCAGTTCGGCCGCCTGATCTTCGGCTTCGCCGTGACCGAAGCTCTGGGCATCTTCTCGCTCCTGATCGCTCTGCTCCTGGTCTTCAAGTAAGAGCCAGAGTTGATGCATGGGGCCGCATGGTGCGGCCCCGTTCCATGGACAGGGGAATGAGATGTTCGTGACATCTGCCTTTGCGCAAGAAACCGCGCCAGCCGCGGCCGAAGGCGAGACGCATGCAGGCACCGCCGTGCCTGCCGAGGAGCATGGCACGTTCCCGCCGTTCAATGCCGAGACCTTCCCGTCGCAGATCCTGTGGCTGGTCATCACCTTCGGGCTCTTCTATCTGTTCCTGAAGCGGGTTGTCATGCCGCGTCTCGGTGGCATCATCGATGTCCGTAACGACCGTATCACCCAGGATCTCGACCACGCCGCCAGGCTGAAGGGCGAGGCGGACGCGGCCGTTGCCGCCTATGAGCAGGAACTGGCGGAAGCCAAGACACGCGCCAATACGATCGGCCAGCAGGCGAGCGACGCCGCCAAGACCGAAGCCGAAAGCACGCGCAAGAAGCTCGAGGCGGAACTCGAGAAGAAGCTCGGCGAGGCCGAGGCGAGCATCGCCTCGATCAAGGCCAAGGCGATGAAGGAAGTCGGCACGATCGCCGAGGACACCACGTCGGCCATTGTCGAGGCGCTGGTCGGCGGCAAGACCGACAAGGCCGAGATTTCGGCCGCGGTCAAATCCGCGACCCGGTGAGGAGGGCATCATGGACGCCACATCACTCGCGACACTCTGGGCCACGATTGCCCTGATCATCTTCCTCGGTGCCGTCATCTATCTGAAGGTGCCGGGCATGCTCGCCAAGTCGCTCGACGCCCGCGCGGCCAAGATCAGCAGCGAGCTCGAGGAAGCGCGCCGCCTGCGTGAGGAGGCCCAGCAGTTGCTCGGCCAATACCAGCAGAAGCGCAAGGAAGCCGAGAAGGAGGCCGCCGACATCGTCGCCGCCGCCAAGCGCGAGGCCGAACTCCTTGCCTCCGAGGCGCACAAGAAGACCGAGGACTATGTCGCGCGGCGCACCGCACTTGCCGAGCAGAAGATCAGCCAGGCCGAGCGCGAAGCGATCGGCGAGGTGCGCGCCAGCGCCGTCGACATCGCCGTCGAGGCCGCTCGCGCGCTGCTGGCCGCCAAGGTCGACGCCAAGGCCGGAGCGGACCTGTTCAAGTCCGCGCTGCAGGACATGAAGGCCAAGCTCAACTGACGGGTCTCGCGGTTACAGAATCAAAAAGCCGCCTGGGCAACCCGGCGCCTTTTTTTGTTTTCGAGAGGGAGTGCGGCGCGGAAGCTGCTGATCTCTCACAAGGGGGGAGATAAGCTTATCGATGTCCGCTCATTCCAGCCCGATCAAGCCTTCTTCCTCTTCCGCCACCTCAACCCCACCCAGCCGGAACGGCGCGAACGATGCCCGGTGCAGTCTTGCCACCGGTCCATGCGCTTCGATCGCGGTGCGGTGCCGGATCGTCGCGTAGCCCATATGCATTTCGAAGCCGTAATGCTCGTGATGGCCGCCGCAGCCGCACATCATGCGGTCGCGCATCACTTTGGCGACGATCGATGCGGCGGCGATCGATTGTGAGCGCTGGTCGCCCTTGATCAGTGCGCGGCCCTCGCAGGTGAGGCCTGGCGGCACGTCGCGACCGTCGGCTAAAGCCAGTTTCGGCTGCAGCGACAGGCCGGCGGCGGCGCGGCGCATCGCTTCCAGGCTGGCTTTCAGAATGTTGCTGCTGTCGATGCCTTCGGCGCTGATCGAGGCCATCGAGACGCTGAGCGCCGAGCCCAGGATTTTGAGGAACAGCGCCTCGCGCTGCAGACGGGTGAGGCGCTTCGAGTCGTCGAGCCCCTCGGGAATGTTGGCTGGGTCGAGCACCACGGCCGCCGCCACAACCGGACCGGCGAGCGGCCCCCGGCCAGCCTCATCCATGCCCGCGACAGGCCACAGCCCGTCTGCCATCGCCTTCGTCTCGATGGAGAAGTCGGGTTTCTCGACCATTTCAAAGAGAAGCGGAGAATCGGAACGCGCGCGAGCCATAGTGCGGGCCAGGTTCGCATCGGCTCCGATTCTCCGCAAGTCCCTCCGGGTCGGATGGGGCGTCGGACCGGGAGGGCACCGTCTCACGGCCGGGGGACAGGGGCCGGACGGGGTTCTTGAGCAATTCCAGGAAAATTACACAGCGGCTTTTCCGTTCGGAATTGCGTAAAAACAAATACTTAGCGGGTCGCAATCCGGGCGGAAAACCCGTTCTCCCGAGTTGCTTGGCGCCGGCCTTTCGGCCGGCACCGTCTTCACAGCAGCATCAACTGTTCGCCGGCGCCGGAGCCTGCGACGAATTGGTCGGTCCGAAGCTGCCGCCGCTCGGCATTGAGGCCGAGCCGCTTAGCGGCGATCTCGAAGCGCCGGCCGATCTGCCAGGCATAGGGTCCGGCGCCCTTCATGCGCTTGCCCCATTCCGAATCGTAATCCTTGCCGTCGCGCATCGAGCGGATCAGCGACATCACATGTCGGTAGCGATCCGGATAATGGCGCAAGAGCCAGTCCTTGAAGATCGGCGCCACCTCGAGCGGCAGGCGCAGCACGACATAGCCGGCTTCCCTGGCGCCGGCGGCACGCGCCGAATCGAGGATACGCTCCATCTCCGGATCGTTGAGGCCTGGAATGATCGGCGCCACCATCACCGAGGCGGGGACACCGGCATCCGAAAGTTGCCTTATCGCCTCCAGCCGCTTCGTCGGCGTCGACGCGCGGGGCTCCATCGTCCTTGCCAGCATGCGGTCGAGCGTCGTCACCGACAGTGCCACCTTGGCAAGGCCGCGTTCGGCCATGCGCGACAGGATGTCGATATCGCGCGTCACCAGCGCCGACTTGGTGACGATGCCGACCGGATGGCCGCGCGCCTCCAGTACTTCCAGGATCTCGCGCATGATCCGGTACTGCTTCTCGATCGGCTGGTAGGGGTCGGTGTTGGTGCCGATGGCGATGGTGCGCGGCTGGTAGCCGGGCTTCGACAATTCCCTGTCCAGCATGCGTGCCGCATCCGGCTTGGCGAAGAGCTTCGATTCGAAATCGAGCCCCGGCGACAGGCCCATGAAGGCATGCGTCGGCCTGGCGAAGCAATAGACGCAGCCATGCTCGCAGCCGCGATAGGGGTTGATCGAACGGTCGAAGGAAATGTCCGGCGATTCGTTGCGCGTGATGATGGTGCGCGGCTTCTCGACCTGCACCTCCGTCTTGAACGGCGGCAGTTCTTCCAGCGAGTTCCAGCCGTCGTCGAACACATGCCGGCTGACCGGCTCGAAGCGGCCGGACGGATTGATGCCGGCGGAGCGCCCGCGGTTGCGATCCGGCCGCACGCGCATGCCGCTCTGTTCCATCATCGCATTTGCCATTTCGGCCCTGCCTGCTCCGAAAGCGGCAATGTCGGCGCGCACGATCTGTTCCATTTTCGCCCTCTCCCAGGGACCGTCGGCAGGCTGTCGAATCGCTCTGTTCATGAAACTATTCCTATTTTGCCGATGAGAACAAAGCAAGAACTTTTTCGGCTGGGATGCGCAACTGGCGCAGCGCCCGGCTTTCCGCTATTCGGCTAGGAATGCTCAGCGTTCTCATCGAAACCCGGAACGACGAAGAGGGCCTTGCCCGCACGCTCGCCTCGCTGATCGGCGGCGCGGTCGAAGGTGTGGTACGCGACGTCATCGTCTGCGACGCCGGCTCGACCGACCAGACGCATCGCGTTGCCGAGCACGCCGGCTGCCACTATGTGGCCGGCAGCATCGCTACCGGCATCGGCCAGGCCAAGGGCGACTGGCTGCTGTTCCTCGAGCCTGGTGCGCGGCTGGCCGAGGGCTGGATTGACGAGGTCGTCGCCCACACGGCAAGGCAGACCATGCCCGCGCGCTTCGCGCGCGCCCGCGCCAACCGCACGCCGTTCCTGGCACGGGTCTTTTCAGGCAAGCGGACGCTGGCCGAAGGCCTTGTCATCAGCAAGCGACAGGCCGCGGCGCTCGCGAAAAGCGCGCGCAGCGCCGAAGCCCTGGCGCGCGGGCTGGCGACCAGAAAGCTGAACGCGGAAATCTGGGTCGCGCCGCCGAAGTAACCTATCCTTCCTCGTTGGTGGACGAGAGCGATGCCGCACTTTTTATATAAGACGATTTTAATTGTGCATTGCACAAAATCTGCCGTGAAGTTAGCATTCCTTTGACGCGGGACAATCGGGTTTGGGTAATGCCAGAGCGGTAAGCGGCCGACGATTCGAGGCTGCCGCGCATATCTGAGGAACCCAATGAATCCTGCTACGCCTGACAAATCCGGCACTCCCAGCCTGGAGGCCATTGCCCGCAACGGCAGCCTGCTCCGCCGCATCGCGGTGCGCATCCCGACCTACATGACGGACCTTCGCGAAAACCCCGCCTGGCTGCCGATGTTCATGCTGGCGCGCACCATGCCCGGACGCCGCATGCACTGGCTGGGCGCCAAACGAGCCCGCCCGCTGGAGAATGCGGCAGAGACGATGTTCACCGGCATCGATCGCGGGGCGGTGGTTGAGGCGTTGCGTTCTGACGGACTGTTTTCGGGCTTCATGCTGCCGCCGGCGATTCATGAGGAGATCGCCGCTTTCGCGCAGCGCACGTCCTGTTTCGGCAATTTCGACCGCCGTCTCGAATTCATGCCGGGCGAGCATGACGAGGCGGAAAAGCGATTTGGCCGCTCGCTGCTCAGCGGGCACTATTTCGAGCGCATCCTCGATTGCCCGGCGGCGCTTGCCATCCAGAAGGATCCGCTGCTTCTCGACGTCGCCCGGCATTATCTCGGGGGCCAGGCCAAGTTGATCACCACGCGCGTCTGGTGGAGCTTCCCGACCGGCAAGGCCTCAGACGCCGACAAGAACCTCGCCTCGCTCGGCAAATACCATTTCGACCTCGACGATTGGCGGATGCTGAAGTTCTTCTTCTATCTTTCGCCGGTCGACGCGGGCACCGGCCCGCACGTCTATGTCCGCGGCAGCCACAGACGCCGCGCACTCAAGCACCAACTGACGCTGCTGGTCGGCCACGCTGCGGAAGAGGTGCTGGACGTCTACGGTCCGCAAAGCCCCGTCACGCTGACGGGCGAGGCGGGTCTCGGCTTCGTCGAGGACCCGTTCGGCTTTCACATGGGAACGGTGCCGGCGCACACACCACGGCTGATGATGGAAATCGGCTTCGGCGTCTCGCGGCCGTCGCGCCGCCGCTTCCACGGCGAGCCGGTCATCCGCTAGAGCCGGACCTTGCCGGTCAAATCCCCTGAATCGCGACCGGCATCCAGGCGGTACGTCGCCTGGCCAGGCGCTGCTCGCGGCTTTCGGCGTCGTAGCGAACCGGGATCGGTTCGCGACAGAATTGCTCGCGGTCGTCGAGCGCGTTGACGATGACGATCGCCCTGGCGTCGTCACCATCGCCGGCGATCGCCGCGACATAGACGCCGCATTCGCGGCAGATGAGATAGTCGGCGGTGCGCAGGCCGAAGCGGTAGACCTGCAGCCGCGACTTATCCTCGACCGAGACGATCAGCTTCCCGTTCGGATCGGCGGCAGCACGCGACCCATGCCGGGTGCAGAACGAGCACTGGCAAGCGCGGATTTCCATTCCGGCCGGATCGAGCGCGGTGGAGAAGCTCAGGCGGATGTTGCCGCAATGGCATCCGCCGCTGTGAACGGTGATGGCATTGTCCCTTGTTTCACAGCACAAGGTACTTTGCCCGCATCGGCTTCGGAATGGCGCCTCGAAGGCGGGAGCGCCATTCCGCTTGCAAACCGGATGCCGATTGAATGTTTTGCCTGCGGTTTATGAGGCAGGCTTGCCGCCGCGCCTGAGATGCTCGTCGAGGCGCGGCATGATCTCGACGAAGTTGCAGGGCATGTGCCTGTAGTCGAGCTGTGCCTTGATGATACCGTCCCAGGCGTCCTTGCAGGCGCCGGGCGAGCCGGGCAGCACGAAGACGAAGGTGGCGTTGACGACACCGCCCGTCGCCCGGCTCTGGATCGTGGAGGTGCCGATCTTGTCATAGGAAATGCGGTGGAAGACTTCGGAAAAACCGTCCATGCGTTTTTCGAAGATCGGCTCCAGCGCTTCCGGGGTGACGTCTCGTCCGGTGAAGCCGGTGCCGCCGGTGGTGATGACGACATCCACCGCTTCGTCTTTCGACCACGCGAGCACTTTTTCGCGGATCTTTTCGCGATCATCGGTGACGATATCGCGGGCGGCCAATATGTGGCCGGCCTCCACGATGCGGTCGGCCAGCGTCTGCCCCGATTTGTCGTCGGCGAGGCCGCGCGTATCGGAAACCGTCAGCACCGCGATGCGCACCGGGATGAAGGGCCGGCTCTCGTTGGCCATCAGTCGGCCTCCATGCTGCGCGTCGCCGCGACGAACCAGCCGGGATGGCGGCCTCGGATCTCGATCGCGGCGCGCTTGGCGACATTGCCGGTCTCGAACAGGCCGAAACAGGTGGCGCCGGAGCCCGACATGCGGGCGAAGGCCGCGCCTGCCTTCTTGAGCGCCTTGAGCGCTTCGCCAACGGTCGGCTGGATGGCTTGAGCGGAAGGTTCGAGATCGTTGCGGGTCGTCTCGAGCCAGTTGCGGATGGTGTGGAAATCCAGACGGCCGGGCAAGGGCGGCAACGCCTCGTTGTCGCGCCTGGAAAGCGCCTTGAACACCTCGGGCGTCGAAACCGCAACACCCGGGTTGACCAGAACCAGCGCCAGCGCCGGAAAGCCCGCCAGCGGCGACAATTCATCGCCGATGCCGCGCGCAATGAGCGGCTTTGCCTCGAGGCACATCGGCAGGTCGGCGCCGAGCGACAGCCCGATCCGCGTCAGTCCGGCTTCGTCGATATCGAGGTTCCATAGGTGCGAAAGGCCGTTGAGCGCGGCGGCTGCGTCACTCGATCCGCCGCCGATGCCCGAGGCGATCGGCAAATTCTTCTCCAGCCGGATGGCGACCGGCGGCGTCCGCTGCGCCCCGGCTTGCCGCCGCAAGACGTCGCGGGCCTTGATCACCAGATTGCCGTCATCGAGCGGCACGCCGGCGGCGAAGGGGCCTGACACCGAGAATTCGTCACGCTCGGCCGGCCCGATCTGCAGCCGGTCGCCGAAGCGCGTGAACACGGCAAGGCTGTCGAGCAGATGGTAGCCGTCCGCACGCCGTCCGGTGACATGCAGCGCCAGGTTGATCTTGGCAGGCGCAAGCCATGTCCGGGACTTGGCCTCGGGCTCCAGAATTTCGGCTGCTGGCGAGATGACGCTCAGTCCTTGGCCAGACGGTATTCGCCGGTCTTCGGATCCTTGACCAGCGTGCCCATCGTGCCGTTGGCCGCTTGTTTTTCGGTGCGCCGGATCTTGGCCGTCACGCGCTCGGCCTCGCGGATGAAAGCGCGATAGCCGAAATAGGCGGCGGCGCCGACGACAACGAAGAAAATGATCTGCGGCATCTCAAAACTCCTCCCGCGACTGCGCGGCAAGGCCAGCCGTATGGGGCCGGTCAGGCGTTATGCTAGACGCAATCATGGCTTTTTCAAAGCCTGAAGCGCGCCCACAGCGCGCGCTCTTCCGCCGCATCGATGATGCCGCTGGCGGCGGCCGCGGCGATGTCGGGCGCCGAAAAGCGCGAGCCGAACAGGCCGAAACGGCCGAAAAGGCCGCGCGGCGCGGTGATCAACTTGAGCTCCGTCTTGTCGCCGAAACGGGTCTTGAGCACGCTGCGCATGTCGCCCAGCGCATCGACCAGACCGAGCTCCAGGCCCTTCTTGGCGGTCCAGAACAGGCCGGTGAACAGGTCAGGATCGTCCTTGAGCTTGGTGCCGCGCCGTTCCTTGACGAGATCGATGAAGGTCTCGTGCACTTCGAGCTGCAGCGCCTTCAGCCGCTCGACGTCTTCCTTCTTCTCCGGCTTGAAGGGGTCGAGCACGGCTTTGTTTTGGCCCGCGGTGTGGACGCGCCGCTCGACGCCGATCTTCTTCATCAGTTCCGGGAAGCCGAACGATGCCGAGACGACGCCGATCGAGCCGACGATCGACGACGGGTCGGCGAAGATCTCGTCGCCGGCGACCGCGATCATATAGCCGCCGGAAGCCGCTACGTCCTCGACGAAGACCAAGACCTTCTTGTTCTTTTCCGCCGCCAGGTCGCGGATGCGCTTGAAGATCAGCCGCGACTGCACCGGCGAGCCGCCCGGCGAGTTGATCGAAATCGCAACCGCCGGCGCGTCGAAGCCGAACGCCTTTTCGATAACGCCAGCCGTCGAAGCGAGCGACAGGCTCGGCCGGAACTGGCCGCCGCCGGGCAGGATGGTGCCATGCAGCCGGATGACGGGAATGGTGACGACAGTCGAGCGCCAGGATTTCGGCAGCAGGCGGTTGAAGAGGCGTTTCACGAAAGCTTGTCTCCGCAAGAGGTGCAAGAGCAAGGTGGGACCTCATCCTTGCTCCCGGCATGTAGGAATTCGCCGGCCAACGGCAATGCCGCATTGCCGGCCTCTGATCAATCGCCGAACAGCGACGCCAGCCCATTGTTGATCATCTCGGTCCGCTCCGTCGGCCCATTGCCGGATGGTCCGTGCAAGGTCAGCGGTGGCCGGATCGACAGTTTTCCGCGCGCGCCGAGCACCGCCCTGACGATGATGCGGATCGCCGCAGCGTCCGGGCGAGGGTGGACGCACAGCATCTCGGCGTCGCCGAAGCGGCCTTCGATCGCATCGAGGATGGCGACGAGCTGCTCGGGCCGGACAATCGCCGCCAGCCCGCCGCGCGGCTTGACGACGGCGGCCGCACTCCTGATCCAGCGCTCGAACAGCCCGTCCTCCGTGACATGCGCCTCTCTGCGCAGCGCATCCGGCGTGGCGCGATCCTCCGCAGCATTGAAGGGCGGGTTCATGATGACGAAGTCGAACGAATTGTCGGCAAGCCCGGCCTCGGCCCGCGCCTTGCCGGCGAGCGTGACATCGGCCTTAAGCACCGAGGCGCGGCCGCCGAGATGCGCATTGCCCGGATGCGCAAGCGTGGCGGCGGCAAAGGCCGCCATCTCGGCAGAACGCTCGACCAGAACAGCGTGTGCCGCAGGGCAGCGTGACAGCATGGCAAGCGCGGCCGCACCGGCGCCGGCGCCGAAATCGGCGAGCCGGCCGGAAAAGCCGGACGGCACGGCCGCCGCCAGCATCATGGCATCCATGCCGGCGCGGTGGCCCTGCCGTGGCTGCACCAGCCAGAAGCGCCCGCGATGAAAGGCATCGACCGTATGGGCCGGCGTGTCCGGGGCGAGGGCGGTTGATGCTGCCATTATTTCCGGCGGATCTCGTTCTCGATGCCGGCATCCTTCAGGATGCGCCGCGCCGCATCGGCCTTGTCGGCATCGACCATGATGCGCCGAGGCAGGATGCCGATCGATCCGTCGAGCACGCTCATGTTCTGGTCAGCCACGAAGCAGGCGATGCCGGCGTCGCGCATCAGCGATTCGACGAAGGAGATGAGGACGGCGTCGTTGGTGCGGACGAGTTCAATCATGGAATGAAAATCGCAGGTTGCGGCGTTCATGTAAACGTCGAGGCAGACCGGCGCCAGCAAAGCCGCGCCAATTCGCCTCTTGCCGTGCGCGGTTGTGCCGACCTAGAGTCCCATCGGGACCAGGGTGTTGTCGTGCGCGTCAATGAGACGGGAGTGATCGTGGTGGGTGTCGTTCTGAATATCGAGGGCAAGCGGGAACCTGCTTCCATCAAGGATCTCATCGATCTGACGGCAGCCGATATGGGACGCGTCAACGAGCTGATCCTGTCGAAGGCCGGCTCCGACGTCGAGATGATCCCCGAGGTCGCCAACCACCTGATATCGTCCGGCGGCAAGCGGCTGCGGCCGATGCTGACGCTCGCCGCCGCCCAGATGTTCGGCTATGCCGGCGAAGGCCACGTCAAGCTCGCCACCGCGGTCGAGTTCATGCACACGGCCACGCTCCTCCATGACGACGTCGTCGACGAAAGCGCGCTGCGCCGCGGCAAGAAGACGGCGCGCATGATCTGGGGCAACCAGGCGAGCGTGCTGGTCGGCGATTTCCTGCTCGGCCAGGCTTTTCGCATGATGGTCGAGGTCGGCTCGCTGGAAGCTTTGGACATCCTGTCGAGCGCCGCCTCCATCATCGCCGAGGGCGAGGTGATGCAGCTTGCCGCCGCCAAGAATTTGGAAACCACCGAGGACGAGCATTTCGCCGTCATCAAGGCCAAGACCGCGGCGCTGTTCTCGGCCGCCGCGGAGGTCGGCCCGGTGATTGCGCTCGCCTCCCGCAACGACCGCGCGGCGCTGCGCTCCTACGGCATGAATCTCGGCCTTGCTTTCCAACTCATCGACGACGCGCTCGACTATGGCGGCTCCAGCAAGGATCTCGGCAAGAATGTCGGCGACGATTTCCGCGAGGGCAAGGTGACGCTGCCGGTGATCTTGGCCTACCGGCGCGGCACCAAGGCCGAGCGCACCTTCTGGAAGCGCGCCATCGAGGACAATGTCGCCGACGATGCGGGGCTCGAAAAGGCGATCGGCCTGATGACCCGCCACGGCGCCATCGCCGACACGATCGGCCGCGCCCGTCACTTCGGCGAGATCGCCCGCGACGCCTTGGCGCCGCTGGAGGCGACGCCGCAGAAGTCGGCGCTGATCGACGTCATCGATTTCTGCATCAGCCGCGTCAACTGAGAGCCTGCCCACCTCCTGGCGCTTGCCTGGCGTCCGCTGGGAAGGGCGCCTGTGAATCTCGTTCCGGCCGTCTCGACAAACGGCCTCTGCGCAAATTATCTATAAAATATGGCCAATACAGAGGACACGATCGCCGTCCGCATCAGCAAGGAATTGGCGGACCGCATCATTTCGGGTTCGATCGAGCCCGGCTCGCGGCTGCGCCAGGACCATGTCGCGGAGGAATTCGGCACCAGCCACGTCCCGGTGCGCGAGGCCTTCCGCCGCCTCGAGGCGCAAGGCCTGGCGATCAGCGAGCCGCGCCGCGGCGTGCGTGTCGCGGCTTTCGACCTCGGCGAGGTCAGGGAAGTGGCCGAGATGCGCGCCGCGCTCGAGGTGCTGGCGCTGCGCCACGCCGCCCCGCATCTGACACCGGCGATCCTCGATGAGGCCGAGGAGGCGACCAAGGCGGGCGACAAATCCCGTGACGTCCGTTCCTGGGAAGAAGCCAACCGGACCTTCCACCGGCTGATTTTGGCGCCCTGCAACATGCCGCGACTGCTTTCCACCATCGACGACCTGCATGCCGCAAGCGCCCGCTTCCTGTTCGCGGCCTGGCGCTCCGAATGGGAAACGCGCACCGACCAGGATCACCGCGCGATTTTGAGCGCGCTTCGGCAAGGCAACACGGAATCGGCCGCCGCCACGCTTGGCCGCCATGTGCAATGGATCGGCCAGAAACCGGTCAAGACCGCCTCCGGCAAGACCCGCGACGCCTTCGCCATCGTTGGCTAGCGATAACGCAGACTCAAGCTATGCTTCTGCGCTCTATCGCCGCCAGATGTCGGCTTTGGGAATCCCAAATCACCCCGAATGGCTCAGCCTCACCGCTCGTCGATTTGCGTTTCCGCGATAGATGCTTGCCATCTCTGCAAAAATATGAATTCGATAATAGATCGAATGCAGAAATTATCTATAATTTCAACCAGGGACATCACCGTGACAAACATCGCCGTTTCGACCCGCAAGCCCTCCTTCAGCCCGCTCAGGCTGGATAGTCGCTCCGTTGGCTGGAAGGCCGGCGCCGTCATTCTCGGTTCGCTGTTCCTGGCGCTGTCGTCCTACATCGAGGTGCCGATGGTGCCGGTTCCGGTGACCATGCAGACCTTCGCCGTGACGCTGGTCGGCGCGCTCTATGGCTGGCGGTTCGGCGCGCTCACCATCGCGGCCTGGCTCGTCGAGGGTGCCGCGGGCTTCCCGGTTCTGGCCGGCGGCGCTGCCGGCGTGCAGCATTTCGTCGGCCCGACCGGCGGCTATCTTTTCTCGTTCCCGATCGTCGGCGCGGTTGTCGGCTGGCTGGCCGAGCGCGGCTGGAACGGCAATCGAGTGATGCTTGCCTTCGCCGCCATGCTCATCGGCAATCTTCTGTGCCTGGTTCTTGGCACGGCCTGGCTCGCAGTCATGATCGGCGCCGAGAAGGCGATCACCTTCGGCTTCCTGCCGTTCATCGTTGGTGGCTTGCTGAAGTCGGCGCTGGGCGCCGCGACGCTGAAGCTCTTCTCGACCTATCGGGCCGAGCCGCGCGACCGCTCGTCCGAGACGCGATGACCATCAGGCTGCGCGCCCACCATCTGCTCTGCCTTCTGACCTATGTCGGCAAGGGCTACTCGCCCGCCTTCATCGCCAATTACGAAAAGGTGGTGAGGCGGCTGGGCGAGGGCGAAGAGGTTCTGATCGTTACCGGGCCGGACGACATCTGCGCCCCGATGCTCGACGAGCCCGCCGAGCCACATTGCCTGCGCGAAAGCGCGGCCGAGCGGGACGGGCTCGCGGCGCGCGATGTCGGGGCTCTTCTCGGCCGGCTGGTCCAGGCCGGAGAGCGGTTCGTGCTGGACGCCTCCAGCCTGGCGCGGATGCGGAAGGCGTTTTCCTCCGGCCTGACGCGCCAGGCGTGCTTAGGCTGCGAATGGTCCGACCTGTGCAGCACGGTTGCCGGCAGCGGATTCCACGATACGCGCCTTTAGGCAACGCTGGCCTGTCGGTCCCGCGCCGGACTTTTTTGGCGCGCGGCATCGTTTTTTAAGCCGGATGATTGCATTGTGATTCGCGCCGGATTGAAGCCTGACCCCAAAAAGGCCATGCTTTGTCTGGAAAAGATCGAGTCTGTGGGCGGTCCGCCAAGGGCGGGATCGCGTCTGGCTGAAAGGGATACAATGCGGCAAGGACGTGCGCGCTGGCTGACAAGGCTGGCATTTTTGACGGGTGTGGCGCTTTCGGTGCTGCCTGCCCATGCCAAGGAAAACGCCCAACCGATCCAGATCACGTCCTTTTCGGGCGCCTATCTCGCCGCTCATATCGCCGAAAGCGACAACGATCTCGACAATGCCATCGCCTACTACAAGCAGGCGCTGGCCTTTGGCCCCAATGATACCGAGCTGCAGCAGAGCCTGATGCTGGCGCTGGTCGCGCAGGGCCGCTTCGAGGAATCGCTGGTCTATGCCGACAAGCTCAAGGAAGTGCCCGATGTCGAGCGCTTCTCGCGCCTGGCGCTTGCCGTCGATTCCTTCCACAAGAAGGATTACGCCAAGGCCCAGTACTGGCTGAAGCTGTCGCTCGAATCCGATCTCGACCGGCTGCTCTCGGGCGTCATGGACGGCTGGGCCAAGGAAGGCGCGGGCGATGCCTCCGAGGCGATGGCTTCGATCGACAAGCTCAAGGGGCCGGACTGGTTCGGCCTGTTCAAGTCCTTCCATCGCGCGCTGATCGCCGACGCCGCCGGCCTTTCCGACAAGGCCGATGAGATCTACGCCGCTACCCTGGCCGACACGGCCGCCGGCGGCTCCGCGCCCGAGACGTGGATGCGCAACGCCCAGGCCTATGCCTCGTTCCTCGCCCGCAAGGGCGATAAGGCAAAGGCGATTGCGGTACTGAACCAGGCCGAAGCCTTCGCGCCGGGCAAGCTCGAAATCACCACGCTGCGCGACAGGATCAGCAAGGGCGACAAGATCGAGCCTCTCGTCGCTGGCCCGGCGGACGGCGCGTCGGAAATCCTGCTCGATCTCGCCACCGCGCTCAACCGTGGCGGCGGCGAGCCTTTCGTGCGGCTCTATCTGCAATATGCGCTGGCGCTGAAGCCGGACAGCGACGCCGCCCTCGTGCAGCTCGCGGCCGTCGCCGAGCAGTTGAAGGACGGCGAAGGCGCGATCGCGCTCTATCGCCGCATTCCGGCCTCCTCGCCGTTGAAGGAGCTCTCGGAGCTGCAGCTTGGCCTGAACCTTGCCGACATCGACCGCCACGACGAGGCGATCGCCCATCTCAAGGGCTATGTCGATGCGCATCCGACCGACATGCGCGGCTACCTGGCGCTTGGCGGTGTCTACTCCTCCAAGGAGGACTATCGCTCGGCCGCCAATCTCTACGACAAGGCCGCAGAGGAGCTGAAGACGCCGACCGCCGCCAACTGGAACATCTTCTACCAGCGCGGCATCGCCTATGAGCGGCTGAAGGAATGGCCGAAGGCCGAGCCCAATTTCCGCAAGGCGCTGGAGCTGCAGCCCGACCAGCCCCAGGTTCTGAACTATCTCGGCTATTCCTGGGTCGACATGAACATGAACCTCAAGGAAGGCCTGGCGATGATCCAGAAGGCCGTGGATCTCAGGCCAAGCGACGGCTACATCGTCGATTCGCTGGGCTGGGCCTATTACCGCCTCGGCCGGTACGACGACGCCGTGCGCGAAATGGAGCGCGCCGTGTCGCTGAAGCCGGAGGATCCGGTCCTCAACGATCATCTGGGCGATGCCTATTGGCGCGTCGGCCGCAAGCTGGAAGCGACCTTCCAATGGACTCAGGCCCGTGACCTGAAGCCGGACCCGGACGTGCTTGCCGCCCTGCAGCAGAAGCTGCTCAAGGGCCTGCCGCCGATCGAATCCAACACGGCGCAGGAAACCCCGAAGGTCAAGCCGGTCCCGCCGACAGCGCCGCCGAAGGGTTGAGATTTCGCAATCAAGCATTTTTGCGGGGCCTTTTGGCCCCGCAATTCTTTCAGCAGCTCTGTCAGAACAGCTTTCGGTAGACGACGAACCCCGAGCGCTCGCCGATCTTGTCATAGAGCTGCATGGCGGTGTGGTTGGTCTCGTGCGTCAGCCAGTAGACGCGGCCCGACCCGGCGACCCTGGCGCGCTCATAGACGCCTTCGATAAGCGCCCTGCCGACGCCCTGGCCACGCGCGGCCTCCGAGGTGAAAAGATCCTGCAGATAGCAGTTCGGCGCGATCGCCGTGGTCGAGCGGTGGTAGAGATAGTGAACGAGGCCGAGAAGCCTGCCGTCGCGCTCGGCCACCAGCGCATGCACGGGCTCATAGGCATCGAAGAATCGCGACCAGGTCATTTGGGTGATCTCGCCGGCAAGCGCTGTCTCGCCCGAGCGGCCGTAGAATGCGTTGTAGCCGTCCCAGAGCGGCAGCCACTGTTCGTAGTCTTGCCGGGTGACGGGACGGACGGTGAGCTGACCGGGCATGGCGGAACCTTTGTCGTTACGGCTCACGCGAGCAAACGGCCAGTGTGAACCGCCTGCAATGGGCCAGCCGCCGGCAAAGCGTTCAACCTCTCCGTGATGCGGCGCTGCCTTGACGCTAGCCGGCCCGGCAACTAGGGAATGCCCAATCCCAGCGCTTTCCGAGGCCGCCGTGACCATCGAGATTCCTGCCCATATGCATCCCAGCCGCTCTTTCCAGGGGCTGATCCTGACCTTGCACAATTACTGGGCGGCCTATGGCTGCGTCATCCTGCAGCCCTACGACATGGAAGTCGGCGCCGGCACCTTCCATCCGGCAACCACCTTGCGAGCGCTCGGTCCGCGTCGCTGGAATGCAGCTTATGTGCAGCCGTCGCGCCGGCCGAAGGACGGCCGTTACGGCGAGAACCCGAACCGGCTGCAGCACTATTATCAGTATCAGGTGATCCTGAAGCCGAACCCGCCGAACCTGCAGGATCTCTATCTCGGCTCGCTCGAGGCGATCGGCGTCGACCCGCTGCTGCACGACATCCGCTTCGTCGAGGACGACTGGGAAAGCCCGACGCTGGGCGCCTGGGGCCTCGGCTGGGAGTGCTGGTGCGACGGCATGGAAGTGTCGCAGTTCACCTATTTCCAGCAGGTCTGCGGTATCGAATGCGCGCCGGTGGCGGGCGAGCTCACCTATGGGCTCGAGCGCCTCGCCATGTATGTGCAGGGCGTCGACAATGTCTACGACTTGAACTTCAACGGCCGCGAGGGCGCCGACAAGGTCACCTATGGCGATGTCTTCCTGCAGGCCGAGCAGGAGTATTCGCGCCACAATTTCGAATTCGCCAACACCGCGATGCTGCTCCGGCATTTCGAGGACGCCGAGGCCGAATGCAAGGCGCTGCTTGCCGCCGGCGCGCCGGCGTCGAACGACAATCTGGCGGCGCATCGCATGGTCTTTCCCGCTTACGACCAGTGCATCAAGGCAAGCCACGTCTTCAACCTGCTCGACGCCCGCGGCGTGATCTCCGTTACCGAGCGGCAGAGCTATATCCTGCGCGTGCGCAATCTGGCCAAGGCCTGCGGCGAGGCGTTCCTGCAGACGCAGGCGGGCGGTCTGGCGGCTTAACCCAGCACAGCTTTTGCGATTTCGGCGGCGACGGTCAGCGGCAACGCGCTTTGGCTGCTTGCGGCATCGATCGTGCGCAGTGCTTGCCTCACGCCAGGCATCGAGAACGTGCCATGCATCTGGGCGGCGAAGCAGGCGCTGAGCGCCAGGATCTGCAGGGTTCTCGATGCCGTCTTCATCGTCGTTCAGCCAATAGTTCTCTGCCTGAGCGTTGGTCGCTTCAGCGCTGCGTTCGGTTCATGGGAATTTCTGCTCCTAGGACGGGCAGGTTCGCTTCTTCCCGACAGCCAGCCGCAAAATTTCCGGAAATCGATCAAAAAGGGGATCCGCATGCAGGGTGACAGCGGCCGGCCGAGTTGCTATGCCCCGCGCGGACATTCCTGCCGCAAGAGCCCTGTCGATGCCTGACCTGCTACTGGAACTTCGCTCCGAGGAAATCCCCGCCCGCATGCAGCGCAAGGCGGCGGGCGATCTCAGGAAGATGCTGACCGACGGTCTGGTCGAGGCGGGCCTGACCTACGAGGCGGCGCGCGAATACTGGACGCCGCGGCGCCTGGCGCTCGACATCCGCGGGCTGACGGCGCGCTCGAAGGACATTCGTGAGGAGATCAAGGGGCCCTCGACCACGGCGCCGGAGCAGGCGGTGCAGGGTTTCCTGCGCAAGGCTGGCCTTGCCTCGATCGCCGAGGCGCATGTCCATTCCGATCCGAAGAAGGGCGACTTCTACGTCGCCCACATCGCGAAGCCGGGCAGGGCGGCGGAGGAGATCATTGCCGAGCTGGTGCCGGGCATCATCAAAAACTTCCCCTGGCCGAAGTCGATGCGCTGGGGGCCGGCCTCGGCCAACCCCGGTTCGCTGCGCTGGGTGCGGCCGCTGCAATCGATCGTCTGCACCTTCGGCCCGGAGACCGAGGAGCCGGTGGTGGTCGATTTCGAGATCGACGGCATCCGCTCCGGCAACGTCACCTACGGCCACCGCTTCCACGCGCCGGGTCCGATCACGGTTCGCCGTTTCGACGACTACGTGGCCAAGCTCGAAGCGGCGAAGGTCGTGCTCGATGCCGACCGGCGCAAGGAGATCATCCTCGCCGACGCGCGCAACGTCGCCTTCGCCAACGGGCTCGATCTCGTCGAGGATGAAGGTCTGCTGGAAGAAGTGTCCGGCCTGGTCGAATGGCCGGTCGTGCTGATGGGCGAGTTCGAGCAGGATTTCCTCACCATTCCGGCCGAGGTCATCCGGCTCACCATCCGTGCCAACCAGAAGTGTTTCGTCACCCAGCCGCAAGGCGCGGGCGAAGACCTCTCCAACCGCTTCATCCTGGTCGCCAACATCGAGGCGAAGGACGGCGGCAAGGAGATCGCCTACGGCAACGGCAAGGTGGTGCGCGCACGCCTTTCCGATGCGCTCTATTTCTGGAAGACCGACCAGGGCGATTTGCCGGATCTCGACCAACTCGTGGAATCGGCGGCAAAGTTCGACCTGGATCTGAAGAAGCCGCTCGACCAGCGCATGGCGCGGCTCGATCACCTCAATGTCACCTTCCACGCCAAGTTGGGCACGCAGGGCGCAAGGGTCGCGCGGATCAAGCGCCTGGCTGAGGAGCTGGCTCCGGTCGTCGGCACCGATCGCGCGCTCGTCGCCCGCGCTGCGGTGCTTGCCAAGGCCGACCTGCAAACCGAAGTGGTGGGCGAGTTTCCGGAACTTCAGGGCGCGATGGGCCGCAAATATGCGCTGCTGCAGGGCGAGCATTCATCGGTGGCCGCGGCCGCCGAGGAGCACTACAAGCCGCAAGGCCCGTCCGACCGCGTGCCGACCGATCCGGTGTCGGTTGCCGTCGCGCTCGCCGACAAGCTCGACACGCTCACCGGTTTCTGGGCGATTGATGAAAAGCCGACCGGCAGTAAGGACCCGTTCGCGCTGCGGCGGGCAGCGCTCGGCATGGTCAGGATCCTGATCGAGAACCGCATTCGCCTGGGACTGACTTCGGTCTTCGCCAAGGCCTTTGCGGACTTCGCCAACGGTACCGGTCAGATATCCGACCTGCTTGCTTTCTTCCACGATCGTCTAAAAGTCTATCTTCGCGACCAGGGCGCGCGGTACGACCTGATCGACGCCGTCATCACCCCGCAGTCCGACGACCTTCTGCAGATCGTTCGTCGTGTCGAGGCGCTCGGCTCTTTGCTCGACACCGAGGACGGCAGGAACCTGCTGGCCGGCACCAAGCGCGCAGCTAACATCCTGGCCGCCGAGGAGAAGAAGAAAACGCTGGTCGCCGAGACTGTTGAGCCGGCACTATTCCGTGAAGACGCGGAAAAGAAGCTGTTTTCCGCGGTGAATCAGGCCGAGAAGGAAGCCGGCAAAGCGATTCAAAAAGAAGATTTTTCCACCGCCATGCTGACACTTAGCGTGTTACGCGAGCCCGTTGATTCATTCTTTGAAGGCGTTCTCGTGAATGATGAGGACCAGGCCGTGCGCGCCAACCGCCTGGCGCTGCTTGCCCGTATCCGCGCCGCCACCGATCAGGTCGCCGATTTTTCAAAAATCGTCGGCTGACGACCCGAAAAATCGCACGTTCGAAGCCGCCTGCATCCGCTAGGATGCGGGCGCGTTTCAACAATTTGGCATCCGAAATTTAACGCGCCGGAGCCGGCTTACAGTCATATGGCGATGACCTCCGCATGGGAGAACCAATGCATGTCGCCCAGAAGTGTTCAGCGGTTCTGGGACAACGACATGCATCAGACAAAGACTTAAGGCGCGTCGCCTGAATTCATTTCAGCGCGACGCGCCTTAAGACGTTCCCAACCACGGAGGCATGCCATGAATTCCGTTCACGATATCGAATTGACCGAAGAGACCCCGGCCGCCGCCGGGGCCACCGAAATCGCTTCCGACAACATGCTCGACCACGCCGCCGCCGCAGCGGTCGAAGCCGCCGAACCGTCTGAAGACGATGAAGAAGAAGGCGGCGAAGACGCCGATGAGGAAGCCTCGGGCGGCGAGTCGGAGGATGAGGACGACGAAGACGGCGACGACGATGCGGACGCCGACGAAGAAGCCAAGGCCTCGGGCGACGACGAAGATGAAGACGGCGAAGACGACGACGAGTCCGAAGATGACGACAAGGAAGAAGCGGCCTGAGCCGTTTCTCGCCGCTTGGAAAGAAGGAGGGGCGACACGGGCCGCGTCGCCCCTTTTTGTCGGTCCTGAAGGGTTGCGCGCCTACATTGCCTTGCTGAAGCGCGGCGATATCGGGGGCTCTTGCGGTTGGGCTTGCGGCTGCGCCTGGCCGTCCGAAGCGCCTGCGGTCGCGGCGGCCTTGTTGTCGGCCGTTTTGGTGTCGCCGTTGGGGGCCGCCGCGGCCGTGCCGTTGGGAGACGTGGCCGCAGCCGGCGCAGTGCCGTTTGCCGGTGTTGCAGCCGCCGGCGCTGGGGATTTGGCCGAGGCGGTCGCCGCGGGCGCTGCTGAAGCGCCACCGACGATACCGCCGCGAATGATCGTCGGCGCCTGCGCGTGCCTCTGCCCGGACTTCTCCGGGATTGCGGCCACCTTCTCATCGGTGACGGCTGGCACCGGCTCGTCGAGCGCCACTATGGATGGCGTGGAAGCCTCGGAAACCTTGCCGGGCTCGATCGCGGCCAGCCTGACAACGGATGGCGTCGAGGTTGGAACGCCAGGCACGACAATGGACGAAGCCTGCGCCAAGCCGGTCGTCGCCAAAAGCCCGATACCGACCGCTCCCAGAGCAATTCCAGGAAAAATGCGTAACGGTTTTCCGTCCGCAATTGCGTCAAAGCAAAGCATACGCATCACGATAACTCCCGAGCCCAACAACCGGAAATCCGCACCCTAGGGGCGGCGAATTGATGCCGGCTTGCGCGGAAACTTAACATTTTAGGGATTGATAAATCGCCAATGGCCGCCCTTGCCCCTTGTTCCATGCCGTATTACGGGGACCCGCGTGTTCAGGATCGGTGGTGAATTTGGCTGAGATACTTGCCGTCGGCGAGGCGATGGAGCGGGCGCTGGCGCTGCTCGAAGGCGGCGATGTCGTCGCCATCCCGACCGAGACCGTCTACGGGCTGGCGGGCGACGCCACCAACGGCGTCGCAGTGGCGCGCATCTTCGAGGCCAAGGGCCGCCCGCACTTCAACCCGCTGATCGCCCATGTCGCCGACCTCGCCATGGCAGGCCGCATCGCCGGCTTCGATCCGCTGTCGGTGAAACTGGCCGAGGCCTTCTGGCCCGGTCCGCTGACGCTGGTGCTGCCGCAGCGCGCGCAAAACGGCATCCATCCGCTGGTCACCGCAGGGCTGGATACGATCGCGCTGCGCATGCCGAGAGGCTTCGGCGGTGAGCTGATCGCGCGGCTCGGCCGGCCGCTCGCGGCTCCCAGCGCCAATTCCTCCGGCAGGATCAGCGCCACGACGGCCGAGGCCGTGGCGGCCGATCTCGGCGAGAAGATCAAGCTGGTGGTCGATGGCGGCGCGACGCCCGTCGGCCTGGAATCGACCATCGTCAAGATCGAGGACGGCAAGCTGTGGCTGCTGAGGCCCGGCGGCATCGCTGCCGGCGAGATCGAAGCTATTGCGGGCATAAAGATGATGCGCGGCGCTGCCGGCATCGAGGCGCCGGGCATGCTCGCCTCGCATTACGCGCCGGGCGCATCGATGCGGCTCAATGTCGGCAAGATCGCGAGCGGCGAGGCGCTGCTCGCCTTCGGCCGCGATCGCGCCGAAGGCTGGCGGGATGCCGTGGCGGTGCGCAATCTCTCCGAGGCCGGCGATCTGCGCGAAGCCGCGACCAATCTGTTCGCCTATATGCAGGCGCTCGACCGCAGCGGCGCCGCCACCATCGCCGTCGAGCCGATCCCGCTTGAGGGCCTGGGGGAAGCGATCAACGACCGGCTCGCGCGCGCCGCCGCCCCGCGTGACAAGATCGCCTGAGCACCATAGGTTTGGGCTCATGAACGACCAGCCTTTCGATCTCGACCCCCACCTCATCGACCGGTTCGCGGCAATCGTCGGCGACAAATACGCGCTGCGCGACCAGGCCGACATCGCGCCTTACATAACCGAGCGGCGCGGCCTCTGGCATGGTAGGACGTCGCTGGTGCTGCGGCCGGGCAGCGTCGAGGAAGTGAGCCGCATCATGCGGCTGGCGACCGAGACCGGAACGCCGGTCGTGCCGCAGAGCGGCAACACCGGCCTGGTCGGCGCCCAGGTGCCGGACAAGTCCGGGCACGATATCGTGCTGTCGCTCTCGCGGCTGAACCGCATCCGCGAGATCGATGTTTTGTCGAACACGGTCACCGCCGAGGCCGGCGTCATCCTGCAGACGCTGCAGGAAGCGGCCGACGCTGCCGACCGGCTGTTTCCGCTGTCGCTCGCGGCCCAAGGCTCCTGCCAGATCGGCGGCAATCTGTCTTCGAACGCCGGCGGCACCGGCGTGCTTGCCTATGGCAATGCGCGCGAGCTCTGCCTGGGCGTCGAGGTGGTGCTGCCGACCGGCGAAGTGTTCGACGATCTGCGCAAGCTGAAGAAGGACAACACCGGCTACGATCTAAAAAACCTCTTCGTCGGCGCCGAGGGCACGCTTGGCGTCATCACTGCCGCGGTGCTGAAGCTCTTTCCCAAGCCGAAGGGCAGGGAGGTCGCCTTCGTCGGCCTGTCTTCGGCTCAGGCTGCGTTGTCGCTATTCACCCTGGCGACGGACCAGGCCGGGGCAGCGCTCACTGCTTTCGAGCTGATCGGCAAGAGGCCGTACGACTTCACATTGAAGCATGCGCAGGGCGTGGCGCGGCCGCTGGCCGACGACTGGCCATGGTATGTGCTGATGCAGATCTCGTCGGGCCGCTCGGAAGAGGACGGCAGGGCGTTGATCGAGGAGGTGCTTGCCGCCGGCCTCGAGCGCGGCATCGTCGGCGACGCGGTGGTCGCGGCCAGCCTTGCCCAGGGTGATGCCATCTGGAATTTCCGCGAAGTGCTGCCCGAGTGCCAGAAGCCGGAGGGCGCTTCGATCAAGCATGACATCTCGGTGCCGATCGCCGCGATCCCGGACTTCATCGAAAAGGCGGCCGGGGTGGTGGAGACGGTTTGCTCCGGCGCGCGCGTCGTCTGCTTCGGCCACATGGGCGACGGCAATCTTCACTACAACATCTCCCGCCCCGTGGACTGGCAGGACGCGGCGTTTCTCGACCTGTACCATCCCATGAACAAGGCCGTGCACGACGTCGTGCGCTCCTTCCACGGCTCGATCTCGGCCGAGCATGGCATCGGCCAGCTGAAGCGCGACGAGCTCATCGCCACGGCGCCGCCGATGGCGATCGATCTGATGCGCCGCGTGAAGGCGGCCTTCGATCCGGCCGGAATCATGAATCCCGGTAAGGTTATCTAATTCTTCCAACATCTAAAGCAATTCCAGGAAAAGTTCACAGCGGTTTTCCGTCCGGAATTGCGCAAAACAATGCCGAGAGCGGTTCAGCAATTCTATCAAAAGGATGAACCGCTCTTGTGGTTGGTCGCATTCCGATAACCATCGGCTCCGATCAGCAAAATTTAACTGACTTTCTTAAGCGCGGCGGTAAGAAGCGAGCGCTAATGTTTCTCCTCATAACGAGGCCGGAAAAACCGGCCCGGAGAGAACCGGAAAACGGCCCTCAGGAGAAACAGGAAGGCATTCGATGAACACTGGACTGAAGCCAGTCTGGGCGGGACGCAACATGCGCCTCGACCCGTTTCGCCTGCCGCAGATGGTAAGCTATGCCACACGCGACGACTATGGCGATGTCACCTTCACTATCGACCAGCGCGGCGCCGTCATCCGGCGCATGCTGGAGATGAGCGGCGTGCCGGCGATCATCGCGCTGCCCGCCAATGCGTTCCGCGGCGTCGCCGCCCGCGCCATGGAAGATCCCGACGGCAACGTCACCGTGACGCTCGAACTCCTGCACAATGATCCGATGCTGTCGGTGCCGCTTTTGGTCGCCGACGATCTCGACGACGTCGCCGCCGACTGGCGCGCCTGGGCCGACGCCTATCGCCTGCCGATGCTTCTGATCGAGGCCGACGGCATTGCCCGCACGCTGGAAGAATCGCTCGGCGCCGCCATCAAGGCGCTGCCGCCGCAGGAACGCCGCAAGGGCCGTGTCTCCAACATGCGCCGCCCGCGCTTCCTCGCCCGCCGCAGGACCGGCAATCTCGGCCTGCGGCTCGTCATCGGCGGCGAGGAAATCATCGCGCGGGAGTAGTCTGCTTGTCACGCTGACGATTGGCGAAACCGCCGATGACAGCCTTCTTCTCCCCGTCACTATACGGGGAGAAGTGCCCGGCAGGGCGATGAGGGGCGGCATAGTGACGGGGAGAAGGGAGACTTCCCTTACACCAGCGGCTTCAGCGCCACCCACAGCGCGCCGCCAATCAGCCCCAGGAAGATCAGCCAGCCGACCTGGTTGTTCGACTTGAACAGCTTCAGGCATTGGTCCGGATCGTTGATGTCGAGCCGGATGATCTGGCGCGCCATATGCGCGCCGGCTGCGATCAGCCCGGCCAGCGCCGGCATCGGCACCTGCGCCGAGGCAAAGGCGATGGCGAAGCAGACGAGCGTGCCGCCATAGAGACCGACCAGCCAGGTCTTGGTGTTGTCGCCGAAGAGCCGCGCCGTCGAGCGCACGCCGACGATGGCGTCGTCTTCCTTGTCCTGATGCGCATAGATCGTGTCGTAGCCGATCACCCACAGGATCGAGCCGATGTAGAGCATGATGGCGGGGCCATCGAGGTCGCCGAACTCGACCGCCCAACCCATCAGCGCGCCCCAGGAGAAGGCCAACCCAAGCACGAATTGCGGCCAGTTGGTGATGCGCTTCATGAACGGATAGACGGCGACGATGGCGAGCGAGGCGATGCCCAGCGGAATGGCGAAGCTGTTGAACTGCAAAAGCACGCCAAGCCCGACCAGCGCCTGGATGATCAGAAACGCCCACGCCTGGCGGCGGGTCACCTTGCCGGCCGGCAGCGGCCGCGAGCGGGTGCGCTCGACCTGGTTGTCGATGTCCTCGTCGACGATGTCGTTGTAGGTGCAGCCGGCGCCGCGCATGGCGACGGCGCCGACGAAGAACAGGAGCAGGTACCAGGGCGCCGGCAGCAGCGTCAGCAGCGGATCCGTCGGGCGCGGATAGGCGCTAGCCGCAAGGGCTGCCGACCACCAGCAGGGCCACAAAAGCAATTGCCAGCCGATCGGCCGGTCCCAGCGCGCGAGCTGCGCATAGGGCCACAGCCAGCGCGGCAGCACCCGGTAGACCCAATGGCCGCTCGGTGCGTCGGCGACGCGGCCCTGGGCCGCTTTCGACTGGATGGTTTCCATCGCGATGGAGTGGCAGCAGCGATGGGCGGCGTCAAGCGGCCGCGTTGTCGCTCAAGTGGTGAAAACATCGTGACTGGCGAACCACGCTTTCGCCGTCTCGATGAAGGCGAGCGCCGCCTTCGGCAAGCGCTGGCGCGTGTCGTGGGCGAGAATAATGCGCTGCATGGGAAGCGGGTCGGAAATCGGCTTGCAGATCAGCGGCAGGCCGTCATAGCTCATGTCGCCATGCGGCCTTGTATAGCTGACCGCGACGCCGAAGCCGTTGGCCACCATGCTGCGCTGCAACTCGAACGAGCTTGTCGATGACTGGGTGACGGGCGACAGGCCGCGGCTGAGGAAGAGATCGAGCATGTGCTGCCAGCTGTGCGGCTGATCGGTTGTGATCAGCGGGTGAGCGGCGAGATCCGCCAGGCTGACTGTCTGCTTGTCCGCCAGCACATGGCCGGCCGGCAGCAGCGCGTGCGGCCGAAGCTCATGCAAGAGGATGCGCTTGAAATGCGCCGGCAGGCCGAGATCGTAGGTCAGGCCGAGATCGACGGCGCTGTCGGCCAGGCGCCGTCCGAGCGTCTCGAAGGTCTCGTCGCGGACGATGACGGTCACCGACGGACAGCGCTCGGAGAACGAACGGATCAGCGCCGGCGCGAAATAGGGCGCCAGATCCTCGAAGCAGCCGAGCACCAGTTCGCCGCCGACGTCGGCTTCGCGCGATCCGAGCGCGGCCAACTCATCCGCCTCGGCCAGCACCTGCCTGGCCTTCGCAACGGCGCCGCGGCCGAACGACGTCAGCGCGATGCCGCTTCCCCGCTGGCGCGCGAACAGCTTTTGGCCGAGCGCGTCCTCGATGTGGTCGATCGCCACCGAGATTGAAGGCTGCGACACATTCAGCGCCTTGGCGGCCATGGTGACGCTGCCGTAGCGTGCCACGGCGACGACATAGCGCAACTGCGTGAGGGTCAAAGCCATAGAGTAAAACTATAAGTGAGATGAGAAGTTATTATTTTACTCGATATTAGGCGGCTGCGATAGTTGGGCCCTCAACTCTAGGAGAGCGACATGGCCAGCCAAAAAATCGACGCCGCAACGATTGCCGACTACCAGCGCGATGGCGCGGTCTGCATCCGCGGCGCGTTCAGGGACTGGGTCGATGTCATCGCCGACGGCATCGAGCGCAACATGCAAAACCGCAGCGCCACCGCCTCCGACATCGCCAACGGCAAGGGCAGCTTCTTCGACGACTATTGCAACTGGGAGCGCATCCCGGAATTCGTCAGGATCGTACGGGAATCGCCCGCCGCTGAACTGGCGGCCGCCGTCATGCAGTCGCGCAGCGCGCAGTTCTTCCACGACCATGTGCTGGTCAAGGAGCCCGGAACGCAGAAACCGACGCCATGGCACCAGGACATCCCCTACTATTTCGTCGACGGCAGTCAGACGGTGAGCTTCTGGATCCCGATCGATCCGGTGAAGGAGGCGACGCTTCGGCTGATCGCCGGCTCCCACAAGTGGGACAAGATGGTCCTGCCGGTGCGCTGGCTGAATGACAGCAATTTCTATGCCGACGAGGGCGACTACCTGCCGGTGCCCGATCCCGACAACGACCCGTCGATGAAAGTCCTCGAATGGGAGATGGAGCCCGGCGATGCCATCCTGTTCGATTTCCGCACCGCCCATGGCGCGCGCGGCAACATGACCTCGGCCCGGCGCCGGGCGCTGTCGCTGCGCTGGGTCGGCGACGACGCGCATTATGTCGAGCGTCCGGGCCGCACCTCGCCGCCCTATCCGGGCCACGACATGAAGCCCGGCCAGAAACTGCGCGAGGACTGGTTCCCCATCGTTTTCCAGAGCTGAGGCGTTTTCCGGGGGACTGATCGGCCGGACCACCTCGCCAGGCTCGACCTTGTCTCATCTCTTCTTGATGAGGGCCATGTTCCCGTGCGCAATTGCCGCCAAATTGCCAACACGCCTTGACCCGTCGCCCGCGGACCAATAGCGGGTTCAGGGAGACGATCAGCAAGAGGTGGCCATGAACGTTCTTCTTCTCGGCTCGGGCGGCCGCGAACATGCGCTTGGCTGGAAGATGTCCGCCTCGCCGCTGCTGACGAAGCTCTATGCCTCGCCCGGCAATCCCGGCTTCGGCCGCGTTGCCGAACTGGTCAAGCTCGACATTTCCGACCATTCCGCCGTGGCTGCCTTCTGCCAGGAGAAGAAGATCGACCTCGTCGTGGTCGGTCCGGAAGCCCCGTTGGTGGCCGGCATCGCCGACGACCTGCGCGCCTGGGGTATCCGCGTCTTCGGTCCGTCCAAGGCGGCGGCGCGGCTCGAAGGCTCGAAAGGCTTCACCAAGGACCTCTGCGCGAAATTCAACATCCCGACCGCCGCCTATGGCCGCTTCAGCGATCTCGTCTCGGCGAAGGCCTATGTTGAGAAGACGGGCGCGCCGATCGTCATCAAGGCCGACGGGCTTGCCGCCGGCAAGGGCGTCACCATCGCCATGACGCTGGAGGAGGCGCTGGCCGCGCTCGAGGCCTGTTTCGACGGCGCTTTTGGCGCCGCCGGTGCCGAGGTGGTCGTCGAGGAATATCTGACCGGCGAGGAGGCGAGCTTCTTCTGCCTGTGCGACGGCGCCACGGCACTGCCCTTCGGCACCGCGCAGGACCACAAGCGCGTCGGCGACGGCGATACCGGCCCGAACACCGGCGGCATGGGCGCCTATTCGCCGGCGCCGGTGATGACGCCCGAAATGACCGAGCGAAGCATGCGCGAGATCATCGAGCCGACCATGCGCGGCATGGCCAATCTCGGCTCGCCTTTCGCCGGCATTCTCTTCGCCGGGCTGATGATCACCGATCAAGGCCCGAAGCTCATCGAATACAACACCCGCTTCGGCGATCCCGAATGCCAGGTGCTGATGATGCGGCTGAAGGACGACCTGCTCGTGCTCCTCAACGCCGCCGTCGACGGCCAGCTCGCGCACATGTCGGCGCGCTGGAGCGACAAGGCGGCGCTCACCGTGGTGATGGCGGCGAGGGGCTATCCCGGCACGCCGGAAAAGGGCTCGGTCATCCGCGGCTTGGAGGAGGCCGCGAGCGAAGGCGCCGAGATATTCCATGCCGGCACCGCCATCAACGGCGGCGCGCTGGTCGCCAATGGCGGCCGCGTGCTCAACGTCACAGCAACCGGCGCCACAGTCGGGGAGGCGCAGAAGAAGGCCTATGCGGCGGTCGACCGTATCGACTGGCCGCAGGGCTTCTGCCGCCGCGACATCGGCTGGCGCGCCGTCGAGCGCGAGAAGGCTGGCGCCTGATCAGGCAGCCGCGCTTTTGCGGCCGCTACGCGCCCAGGCCGGCAGCCAGTCACCGTGAGCGGCGATCAGGTCGTTGACCAGCGACCAGATCTGGTCGAGATCGAGTTCGGCCGCGGTGTGCGGATCCATCATCGCCGCGTGGTAGATGTGCTCGCGATTTTCCGCCATCAGCGCCCGCACCGTCAGTTCCTGCACGTTGATGTTGGTGCGAATCAGCGCTGTGAGCTGCGGCGGCAGGTCGCCGATATAGGTCGGCTGTATGCCCGAGGCATCGACCAGGCACGGCAATTCGGCCGCGCAATCGAAGGGCAATGAAGTGATGCAGCCATTGTTGCGGACATTGCCGTAGATCACCGACGGCTCGCCGGTCCAGACCGAGTTCATGATCGAGGAGGCGTATTCCTTCGATTGCTCGACCTCGATCCGGTCGGCCGAGCGGTAGGCCTCCGCCTGTCCCTTCCAGCGCTCGATCTGCTCGATGCAGCGCTTCGGATATTCATCGAGCGGGATGCCGTATTTCTCGATCAGGTCGGGGCGACCGTCCTTGATGAAATAGGGAGTGTATTCGGCGAAATGCTCCGAGCTTTCGGTGACGAAATAGCCGAGCCGGGTCAGCATCTCGTAGCGCACCTTGTTGGGGCAGCGCGGGTTCCAGCCGGGCTTGGGCGCGCGGCCTTCGCGATAGGCGCGGACAAGGTCGGGATAGAGGTCGCGGTACGACCCGTCCGGCTGGCGGTGCTCGAACTTCAGATAGAAGGCCATGTGGTTGATGCCGGCCGAACGGTAGCGGATTTCCTCGTAGGGAATGTCGAGGTCGTGCGCCAGTTCCATCGCCGTGCCTTGCACCGAATGGCAGAGACCGACCTGCTTGACGGCAGGGTATTTCTCGGCGATCGCCCAGGTGTTGATTGCCATCGGGTTGACGTATTGCAGCATGATCGCCTCGGGGCAGACAGCGAGCATGTCCTCGCAGATCTTCCACAGATGCGGCACGGTCCTCAATCCGCGCATGATGCCGCCGACGCCGAGCGTGTCGGCGATCGTCTGGCGCAGGCCGTATTTCTTCGGCACCTCGAAGTCGGTGACGGTGCAGGGCTCGTAGCCGCCGATCTGGAAGGCGACGACGACGAAGTCGGCGCCGGCGAGCGCCTTGCGCTGGTCGGAATAGGTCTCGGCCTTCGCCCTCACGCCGAGTGTCGCGATCAGCTTGTTGACGACGACGGCACTCTCTTCCAGCCGCTGCGGATTGATGTCCATCAGCGCGATCGTCGCGCCTGACAGCGCCGGCCGCTGCAGCACGTCGCCGACAATGTTCTTCATGAACACCGTCGAGCCGGCGCCGATGAAGGTGATCTTGGGATTTCTAGCCACTATGAACCTCCGGCAAATGTTCAGGCCACGTCGAAGGCGGCCCTGACGAGCCGTTCGGTGTAGGCGGTCTTGGGATTGGAAAGCACCTCGTCGACGGGTCCCTGCTCGACGATCTTGCCGTGCTGCATGACGATGACGCGGTGGCAGAGCGCCCGCACCACCTTGAGGTCGTGCGAGATGAACAGATAGCTCAGGCCCCGCTCGTCCTGCAGCTTGCGCAACAGGTCGATGATCTGCGCCTGCACCGAGAGGTCCAGCGCCGATGTCGGCTCGTCGAGCAGGATGAACTCGGGCTCCAGCGCGATGGCACGCGCGATCGCGACGCGCTGCCGCTGGCCGCCGGAGAATTCGTGCGGAAACCGCGACAGGATATTGCCGGGCATGCCGGCGCTGATCAGCGCCTCGCGCACCCGCTCGTTCCGCTCGCGCCGCGTCGCGCCGATCCTGTTGACGACCAGACCTTCCTCGATGATCTGGCCGATCGTCATGCGCGGATTGAGCGAGGAGAACGGATCCTGGAAGACGACCTGCATGCGCGAGCGCAGCGGCCTCATCTCGGCGCGCGTGAGACCCTGGATCGGCTTGCCGTCGAAACGGATCTCGCCACGCTTGGCGTCCAGCAGCCGGAGCAGCGCCTGGCCGAAGGTGGTCTTGCCGGAGCCGGATTCGCCGACCAGTCCGAGCGTCTCGTGGCGGCAGAGTTTTAGATCAAGGTCGTCGACGGCGACCAGCTCGCGCCAGTCCGGCTTCAGGAATGTGCCGTGGCGTAGCGTGAAGCAGACGCGCACGCCGTTCGCCTCGAGGATGGTGCCGGACTTATCGGGCAGCGATTTCGGCCGTCCGCGTGGCTCCGAGGCGAGCAGCCGCTGCGTGTACGGATGCTGGGGATCGGCGAACAGCCGCTCGGTGACGTTGTGCTCGCGCATCTCGCCATTCTGCATCACATAGACGTAGTCGGAGAACTTGCGCACCACGGTGAGGTCGTGCGTGATCAGGATCACCGCCATCCGCATCTCTTTCTGCAGGTTGCGGATCAGGTTCAGGATCTGCGCCTGGACGGTGACGTCGAGCGCGGTGGTCGGCTCGTCGGCGATCAGCACGTCGGGCTCGTTGGCCAGAGCCATGGCAATCATGACACGCTGGCGCTGGCCGCCGGAGAGCTGATGCGGATATTGCTTGAGCCGCGCCTCCGGCTCCGGAATCTGGACATGCTTGAGGAGTTCGAGCGCCCGGGCCCAGGCTTGCCTGCGGCTCACCTTGCGATGCACCCTGATCGCTTCGACGATCTGGCTGCCGACCGTGTAGATCGGGTTGAGCGAGCTCATCGGCTCCTGGAAGATCATCGAGATGCGGTTGCCGCGCAGCTTGCGCCGGGCGCGCTCGGAGAATTTCAGGATGTTCTGCCCGAGATAATCGACACTCGACCTCGGCGATACGGTTGCCCGCCGCGACAAAAGCCCCATCACGGTGCGCGCAGTCACCGACTTGCCGGAGCCGGATTCGCCGACGATCGCGATCGTCTCGCCGCGATAGAGCTGGAACGAGATGTCCTTGACCGCCTCGACGGTGCCATGCTCGACCTTGAAGGCGACCTCGATGTTGCGGGCGTCGATGACGGGCTGGTCATGGCGGCCGTCATGGTCGAGCCGGACGGCTGGTGCGAAGGATTCTGCGAGCGCGATCGTCGTCATTCCGGCCACCTCAATAAGGATCGACGGCGTCGCGCAGGCCGTCGCCCAGCGCGTTGAAGGCGAAGACGGTGACCAGCACGAAACCGACCGGCGACAGGATCCACGGATAGGTGCCGATGACCGAATAGGTCGCGGTATCCTGCAGCATCAGCCCCCACGAGATCAGCGGCGGCTTCACCGCGAAGCCGAGGAAGCCGAGGAAGGATTCCAAGAGCACCACCGTCGGGATCGCCAGCGTCACGGCGACGATCACATGGCTCATCACATTAGGGAAGATGTGCTGCATGATGATGCGCCGGTCGGTGGCGCCGACCGCCATGGCGGCGCGCACATAGTCGATGCGCGCCAGCGCCAGCGTCTTGCCGCGCACCTCGCGCGACATCTGCGCCCAGCCCAGCGCCGACATGACGATGATGACGAAGGCGAGGAAGACATTGGTCGGCGCGGTGACCGGGATCAGCGTCGTCAGCGCCAGATATAGCGGCAGTTGCGGGAAGGCGAGCACCAGCTCGACGAAGCGCTGCATCCAGACATCGAACCGGCCGCCGAAATAGCCGGAGACCATGCCGACGGTGGTGCCGATGACGGTAATGATGAAGACGACCGTCAGCGCGATCATCAGCGAGACGCGCGAGCCGTGGATGGCGCGCGATAGCACGTCGCGGCCGAACTTGTCGGTGCCAAGGAAATGCACCGGCTCGCCGTCCATCGAGCCGAAGAAATGCCGGTCCGCCGGAATGAAGCCGAGCAACTTGTAGGGCGCGCCTTCGACGAAGAAGCCGAGCAGTCGCGGATGGTCGTAGTCGGGGCCGACGATCGGCTGGAATGTGACCGGGTCGAGGTCGGTCGACTCGGCCAGCGCATAGATCCTGGGCCGGGCGGTAAAGTTGCCGTCCTTGTCGTGGAAGCTCGGCACCTGCGGCGGCGCGAAGGCGATATCGGTGGCCTTCGGGTCCAAAGGCGCCAGGAATTCCGCGAGCACGGCCATGAGAAGCAGCAGCACGACCAGGCAAAGCCCGGCCATGCCGGTCCAGGAGCGCCTCAGCCGGCGCCAGACCAGCGCGATGTAGCTTTCATTGCCGTGCGCGGGTTGGCTCACGGCGCCTTCCGCCGGCGGTGGCGGGGGTGATGGATCGCGCGCCAGCATCTAATGCTCCCCGTACTGGCGCACGCGCGGGTCGAGAAGCGCGAGCAGCATGTCGGCGATGATGTTGCCGACGATCAGCGTCGCCGACAGCACCATCATGAAGGTTGCCGTCACATAGACGTCGCCGACCGCCATCGAGCCGACGATTGCCGGTCCGACGGTGGGCAGCGCGAAGATGATCGCCGTCTCGATCTCGCCGGTCAGCATGTAGGGCAGCACCACGCCCTGATACATGACCAAAGGGTGCAGCGCGTTGGGCACGGCATGCCGCATCACCACCGCGCCGCCGGTCAGGCCCTTGGCCTTCGCCGTCTCGACATATTGGGCATTGAGCGTGTCGAGCAGGTTGCCGCGCATCACGCGCATGTTGTAGGCGAGGCCGCCGAAGGTCGCGATCGCCACCACCGGCCAGACATGCTTGACGAGGTCGACGAACTTCGCCCACGACCATGGCGCGCCGCCGTATTGCGGCGAGAAGAAGCTGCCGATCTCCGACACGTTGAACTGGAAGACCAGCAGATAGACGATGATCAGCGCCATCAGGAAGCGCGGCACCGTCATGCCCAGGAACGAGATGGCCGAAAGTGTGGAGTCGATCCAGGTGTACTGGCGTGTCGCCGCCCATATGCCGAAGGTAATGCCGAGCACCGAGGCGAGCAGGTGGCAGACCAGCGCCAGGAGCAGCGTGCGTGGCAGGCGCTCGCCGACCACGTCGGCGACCGGCTTGTTGTAATAGAGGCTGTAGCCGAAATCGCCGCGGGTGACGATGCCGCCGATCCAATTGAGATACTGGACGGGCAGCGGCTTATCGAGGCCATGTTCCTTGCGATAGGCCTGGGCTTGCGCGTCGGCCTCGGCATAGGAAGCGCCGCCCTGGTTGATGAGTTGCGATTTGATGTAGTCGGCATAGTCGCCAGGCGGCGCCTGGATGATGGCGAAGGTGACCAGGCTCAAGATGGCGAGGACGGGGATCGCCGACGCTATGCGCATGAGCAGGAATCGCAACATGGACGGTCTGCTTCCTTTTCTCGCCGGTTCACGCGTTCGCCGCGTTTGGAGGATCTGCTTTTGTCCGGCCGCGCCGCAACGCGGCCGGACGTCTCTTCGTCAGGGAGGTTAACTAGTCCATCGGCCCCTTGTCTCCCGGCTTGCCGGGCAATTCCTCGGGGAACAGCTCATGCTTGGCCTGCTTATCGGCCGCGACGAAGACGCGTTCGCGGATGATCGAATCCTCGGCCCAGTTGAACATGAAGATCGGGGTGCCCTGCGGAATGTTGGAGAAGCGCTTGTTGACGATCAGCGCGCCGGGATATTCCGTCAGGCCGACATTGTAGACGTTTTCCGTCGAGATCTTCTGGAACTTCTTCATCAGGTCGGCGCGCTGGTCGTTGTCCTGCGTCGAGACGAACTTGTTGACGATGTCGACGAGGTCCTTCTCGAACGGCATCAGATCGACCTCGCCGCTTTCCGGCGCGCGATGGTTCCAGCTGGTCTTCGGACCGACGGGGGCAAGCTGCTCGGTGTTCTGCACGACGGAGGTGAGCTCCTGGTCATTGCGCCGGATCAGCCAGTCGAAGCGGCCGGAATATTGGATCGCGTCGCGCTGCGTGCCGTTGACCCCGTTCAGCACGACTCTCAAGCCCAGCTTTTCCATCTGCGCCACGACGCCTTCGGCAAGGCTCTTGTCGGTGGTGTAGTCATTGTTGACCAGCATGACGATCTCGACATTCTTGCCGCCGGCGGTGCCGGCCGGGAAGTTCACGAAGCCGTCGCCGTCCGTATCCTTGAGGCCGGCCTTGGCGAGCTCGGCCTTGGCGCCTTCGAGATCGAACGGATAGTAAACCGTCGACTTGCGATCATAGAAGCTGGTGCCGGAGGAGAAGCCGCCGGGATAGATGGCGGTGAACGGTCCCTTGACCAGCGAGTCGCCGAGCGCCTTGCGGTCGATGGCCATGGTCACGGCCTTGCGGAAATCCTCATTGCGGTTCAGCTCGCGCAGCGCCTGGCCGCGTTCGTCCGGATTGCCCCAGCCATTGGCGGAGAAGTTGAAGCGCAGATTGTAGCCGATGAGGCGCGGACCGAAGGCAAGCCGTGCCGGCGCGTTCTTGTCAGCGGCGCGCTTCAGCGAGGCGACGAAGTTTTCCGGCTGCTCGAGGTTGGAGAAGTCGCCCGAGCCTGCGACCGCCTGGACGTCGCGATCGGCCCAGGTCGAGAGCTTATATTGCAGCTCGTTGAGATAAGGCAGTTGGTTGCCCTTCTCGTCGACCTTCCAGTAGTAAGGGTTGCGCCGCATAACGATGATGTCGTCCGGGCGGTATTCGACCGGCACCCAGGCGCCCATCACCGGCATGTTCATGAATTCCGGCGGGAAGGCGTTCTTGAACTGGTCGTAGGTGTTCTTCGAATATTTCGGATGATGCGGCTTGAGGATATGCGAAGGGCCGGGGCAGAACGTGCCGTAGGCCATCGCGTAGAGATACTGCCTCGGGAACGCCTCCTTGAACGTCCATTCCACGGTATAGTCGTCGACCTTCTTCAGTGTGGTGCCGACGCCGAATGTTTCCGGTGTCGCGCCGTTGAGCGGCGAGACGTTGGGATCGACGACCTCGTCGTCCCAGTAGAACATCACATCATCGGCGTTGAAGGGCACGCCGTCCGACCATTTGGCGCCTTCGATGAGATGCATGGTGAGCTTGTGGCCGTCTTTCGACCATTCCCAGCTCTTGGCGAGGTTCGGCAGCGGCTCGGTGTCCTTTGCATCGACCTGGAACAGCGGCGCGGTGCGTGTCAGGCATTCGGAAAGCGCGATGTCGATTCCGCCCCAGCCTTGCGTTTGGCCAGCACCGTAATTCCAGCCTTCCGGCCTGCCGCCGATGACATGGCGCATCGTGTCGCCATAGACGCCGGTGCCGTCCGGCATGTTGGCGGTCTTGAAGACCAGCGGCTCCTTGGGCAGCCGGTCCTTGAGCAGCGGCAGCTTGCCGGTCTTGACGTATTTCTCCGTCACCCAGTCCGGCTCGTGATACTCGGGCAGCGCTTTGAACTCCAGAATGGAGTCGCGCGCCACATAATGGATCTTGCCCTCGGCTGGAAATGCCGCCGGCGCCGGCGGCACCGTTGGCTCGGAAGCGAAAGCGTTGAGCGCCGGAATTGAAACGCTCAGAACCAATCCGGAGGCAATGCCAATTCTGCGTAAGGTCCTCATAGTCTTCCTCCCACGTGTTAGACGTCTGCTGTTGCCCGCCTTCTATTCGGTGCGGCTGATAGCGGCGGACCAACCTCCCGTCGGTCCGTTTCCACAGCCAAGTTGTCAGCCGGCCTGTTTGAGCGCCGCCTTTTCGGCGCGCAATTCCTCGATCGAGCGCACGCTTCGCCGCGCCGCGCCCGCCCATTCGCGGGTCTTGACGCTCGATTTCGAAAGCCGCTCTTTTGCCGCCGGCACGGCACCGGCGTATTGCGGCAGCCAGGCGGCTTGGGCGACGACCATCTCGTCCACCATCTGCCAGACCTCTTCCGGCGTCGATACCGCGCCGACCAGCGGATCGTGCAGCACAGCGAGCTTCAAGAGGTCGATGTCGCCGGCGATCGCGGCATGCACCGACATGCGCTGGACGTTGATCGAGGACATGCAGGTGGCGGCACAGGCCTCAGGCAGCGTGATGCCGGCCGCCATGTTGATGCCGAAGCGGTCGACGAAGCCGGGTGATTCGATGATGGCGTCCTGCGGCAGGTTGGCGATCACGCCGTTGTTCTTGACGTTGAAGTGCCCGCGATAGACGCGGTTCGTCTCCAGCGCCTCGAGAATGTGGCTGGCATGCTCGTTGGAGCGTTTTGCCGGATCGATCGGCTTCGACGCCGCTTCGAGGAACTGCGGATATTCCGTCTCGAACCAGTTGCGGGTCTCGGTCGAGTAGCGCAGGTAGCCGCCGGTCTCGCCATGGATCCAGTCCGACATGTCGATCCAGCGCGTGATCTCGTCGGGGCGCTTGCGGTACCAGGGCAGATATTCGGAGAGATGCCCGTTGCTCTCGGTCGAATAGACGCCGAAGCGCTTCAGCACGTCGATGCGCAGCTTCTCCTGCTTCGAATAGACCGGATGCGCCTCGAAGGCGGCGATCAATTCGTCCTTGCCGATCGGCCGGCCGTTCAGCCGCAATTCGATGAACCAGGTCTGGTGGTTGATGCCCGAACAGACATAGTCGAGTTCCCGGGGCGATTTCGCGCCGAGCACCTCGGCGATCTGCTCGGCGCCGTGCTGCACGCCGTGGCAGAGCCCGACCGTGTCGACCTTGCCGTATTCGATCGCGGCCCAGGTGTTCATCGCCATCGGGTTGGCGTAGTTGAGGAACTTGGCGCCGGTCGCGGCGACCTCGCGTATGTCCTTGCAGAAGTCGAGGATCACCGGGATGTTGCGTTGGCCGTAGAGGATGCCGCCGGCGCAGATCGTGTCGCCGACGCACTGGTCGATGCCATATTTGAGCGGAATGCGGATGTCGTCGGCATAGGCTTCGAGGCCGCCGACGCGCACGCAGCTGATGATGTAGCGCGCGCCCTCCAGCGCCTTGCGGCGGTCGGTCGTCGCCGTCACCTTGGTCGGCAGATTGTTGGCTTCCACGATCCTGTCGAGGATCGCCTTGATCATCCCGAGATTGTGCTCGCTGATGTCGGTCAGCGCGAACTCGATGTCCTTGAATTCGGGCACGCAGAGAATATCGGTGAACAGCTTCTTGGTGAATCCGACGCTGCCGGCGCCGATAATAGCGATTTTGAAGCTCATCACCTTCACCTCGTTCCAATCGAATGTTAGGCAAGGAGCAGCAAGGGAGGATATGGCCGCACGCCAGCACGCGTGCTCGCCATTCGAGCCGGAAATCCGGCTCTTTCTCCTCCCGCCCGCTCCTCGATCGCGGGACTTTCCCGTTCTTGATGAGCCGGATTATGCGCTTATTCGCGGGCGCGGCCAGAGAAGGATTATGCTTTCGAGGGTAATTTTGTGCTGCAGGACCTGATCGCCAATGGAAAGCTGATGCGGACGATCTCGCTGCCGCGCGGCCGCCAGCGCCTGCATGCCATGCCGACCAGCACCGGCTATGAAGTGCGCGAGGACGAGACCTACGACTGGGATGGGCGCAAGCGCGGCCAGACCCCGTTCACGGTGCTCCAGCATACGATCAGCGGCACCGGGCAGTTGCGCTACGAAAGCCGCAACTATCGCCTGCAGGCGAACGACACGCTGCTGGTGCTGGTGCCGCACAACCATCGCTATTGGTTGGCCAAGGGCGACCGCTGGGAATATTTCTGGATTTCGATGAACGGCGAGGAGGCGTTGCGCATCCATAAGTCTATCCTCAGCGTCTCCGGCCCCGTGTTCCGGCTGCAGCCCGCGACCGTCGATCACCTTGCCGATTGCAGCCTGCGCCTCATCAAGGGGGCGGGTTCGCCGGGCGCGGCGTCGGCGATCGCCTATGAGGCGGCGATGGCGCTCTATGACGATGTCTTCGGCTCGCACGCCTTCGCCGAGAAGCAGAGTGCCATGCAGCCGGTCATCGATCACATCAACGCCAATCTCGACAAGCCGCTGCCGGTGGCGGAGCTTGTCGGGATCAGCGGCCTCAGCCGCGCGCATTTCTCGCGCTGCTTCGCCGAGAGCGAAGGATTGCCGCCGGCCGAATTCGTGTTGCAGCAACGGCTGCAGCGCGCGGCGAAACTGCTGACCAGGGCGGATTTCCTGCCGGTGAAGGAAGTCGCGGTGCTGTGCGGTTTCGAGGACGCGAACTACTTCTCCAAGGTTTTCCGCCGCTGCTACGGCATCAATCCGACCCAGTTTCGCACCACCGGCATGTATGCCAGCCTGGGCAATCATCGCTGACGGCAGCGTTGACTACTGCCTGCGGTGGTCGAGCGTCGTCGAAGCAGTGCTGACCGGATCGGCGGCCGCGAAGGCGGCGTCGAGCTGTTCGGGCGTGCGCTGCCCCGCTCGCTTCCAGGCGACATATTGGACGATGCCGAATCCCGGCCGCTGCGGCACGGTTTTCACCACCGGCATGCGGAACCCGTCGCGGAATTTGCCCCAGCGCGCGCTAAGCACGGCGACCATTTCCTCGAAGGTCGGCGGCGTCGCCACATCGGCATAGGTGATGGTGACCTTGCCGGCGAGTGCTGCCTGGCGCGAGACCGGCACCGGTATCGAGGCGAGGTAATCCGCCGGCACGTCGATCAGCCCGCCGAAGGCCCATTGTTGGCGCAATTCATCGGCTTTCATCGGCGCGACGGAAACGTCTATGTCGTTGGGCGTGCCGGGCACGCGATACGGGCAGCTGAAGCGGCCGCAATTCGCCTTCGCGGAAAACTGCCAGAGCGCGTAGCCCTGCCAGTTGCCCATCGGGAAATGCACGTCGATATCCGGCTTGTAGCGCGCATACCAGAGCGGCAGCCGCGACAGCAGCCGGTAGGTGTAGCGGTTGTCGGCGATGTACTGGGCGGTCTTGCCGTTCGAATAGAGCACCGGGAAGCGGCCGAGGCGGCGATGCACCTGGCGCACGAATTCTTCGGCGTCCTCCAGCGACATCCACTGCGAGGGATCGTTGCCTTCGAGGTCGAGCGCAATGAGATCGTCCGGTGCGGGCTCGGCGAAATCGATGAAATTGTTGGCTTGCTCGATCGGGTTGCCGGGGCGGGCAAGGTGGTAGGCGCCCCATTTCAGGCCGAGCGCCTTGGCCACCACCTTGCGCGTCTGGAACAGCTCGCGCGTCACCGCATAGCGTTTCCACAGCGCCTTGCAGAGTTTGATATCGGTCTCGCCGCCGAAGCAGAAATAGGGTGGCGGCAGTCCATCGGACGCCTTGTTGATGAAGCCGACGATGCGCTTGTCGGTGGCAAGCTCAGCCCAGTCGATGGAGTTGTATTCGTAGGCGTCGATCACCAGCGCGCGGTCGGCGTTCTTCCACGGCTCGGAGAAATCCGAGGCCTTTGCCGCCGTGCCCAGCACCAACGCTGCCGCGAAAAGTGCCAGGCGGCGAAGAGGGCGCGCCGGCTTTTTCAATCAGGGTGTCCCCACTGACCAGAGGACGATCCTGAACCGCTATGGTTAAGGAAGTGCTTCAGGACCGAAGAGCTTCAGCGCTGTCGCTACTGGCAGGAAGAGTGAGAGAGCACGGCTTTTAAACGGAGCGAAGCCATGACTGCGATAAAAAGCGGCCGCTTGCTCGTCCTTGGCGTCGACGACCAGCGCGAAGGATGCGGGAGCGGCCTGCACGCTTCGCCGTAGCGCATCTATGATCAGCGCCGATCCGATCCGTTGTCCTTGGAAACGCGCATCGACCGCGAGCCGACCGATCAATATCGCCGATAAGATCGGATAGCGCGGCAGGCGTTTCGTCTGGTCCTCAGGCAAGAATGCGATGGGCACGCTGGACGCCGCGAGAGTGTAATATCCCGCAATGGCATCGTCGCGATTTACGGCGACAAAGCAATTGCTAACCCGACGTTTGACGTCTTGGCCTGCTTGTTCGCGAAGATAACGGTCGAGTGCCGGGACGCCGCAGCCAAATGCGCTGCGATCGTGGGATGCTTGGAGTGTCTCGATAATTAGATCGATCTTCACCGGGATTCGATGACTAGCCGTTTATAGGCGTCGGCAGCTTTGCGCAGCGCCTCATTCGGCTCCGGCGGATCAAGAATAGCTTCCATCAGGTTGCGCTGATCTTCCATGGATAGACGGATGATGGCGGTCTCCTCAATAGTGCGCTGCGCGGCTTCTTGCGCTGCGGCGACTACAAAGTCACTGACGCTGCGGCCTTGGATTTCGGCGGCGCGCTTCACCATGCTCAGCGCATCTGGCGAGATGCGGGCTTCAAGACGGGCGGAACGTGACTGTTGGTTGGGCATTGCAATCACCTCGGTTTTCTATGTACGGGTTTAAGCCGTACATATCAAGCGATTGCTTTGCGCTCACTGCCGGAAGAGCGACTGCACCTCGAACGGATCGGGTGCTGGCTCCTGCGTCAGCGTGCCTTCGGCGGCGCGCTTCTTGTGATGCGCCAGCGAGCATTGCGGCGAGCACAATATGCCGCGGTCCGTCCAGTAAGCCGGTCCATGCTCCATCTTGCCCTCATGATACCAGAAGCCGGCAGCCCGATAGGGGAGGCCGCATTCGATGCAGCGATAGGCGTCAGGTCTGGAAAGCATGGGTCTCGTCCGGTCTCAAGCCGGACCTCGACGGTCGGCCGCTTCGTATCTAGTACGTCTGGAAAAGAATGCAAAATCCGCGTGACAAAGTTTGACGTTTACGTAAAAAGAAGGTGCGGATCGCGCCATAGGCGGATGGTCTCACTGCGGCTGAAGTCCTACGATCGAACTGCCGCCATGGAGGAGGAGCAGCAGACATGTATCGCGCACCGGTCGAAGACATCGCCTTCACGCTGAAGCATGTGGCCGGCCTGAAGCCGGCGCTGGAGGCCGGCACCTTCGGCGATCTCGGTGAGGACCTGGTAGACGCGATCCTGGCCGAGGCCGGCCGCTTCGCCAGCGAGGAGGTGGCGCCGCTCTACAAGATCGGCGACGAGCATGGCGCGGTGCTGAAGGACGCCGCCGTCACCACGCCGCCCGGCTGGAAGGAGCTTTACCGCCGCTGGATCGAGGGCGGCTGGAACGCGCTGGCCGGGCCGGAGGAATTCGGCGGCCAAGGCTTGCCCATAATGCTCGCCGTCGCCGCGCTCGAAATGTGGAACTCCGCCGCCATGGCCTTCGGCATCGGCCCGACCCTTACCATGGGTGCGGTCGAGGCCCTCGACAAGCACGCCTCCGAGGCGCTCAAGGAAAAATATCTGGCGAAGCTCGTCTCCGGCGAGTGGATGGGCACGATGAACCTGACCGAGCCGCAGGCGGGCTCCGACCTTGCGGCCCTGCGCACGCGCGCCGAGCCCGCAGGCGACGGCACCTACCGCATCTTTGGCCAGAAGATTTTCATCACCTATGGCGAGCACGATTTCACCGACAACATCGTCCATCTGGTGCTGGCGCGGCTGCCCGACGCGCCCGCCGGCACGCGCGGCATCTCGCTGTTCCTGGTGCCGAAATTCCTGGTCGATGACGACGGCTCGCTCGGCGCCCGCAACGACGTCTTCTGTTCCGGCCTCGAGCATAAGCTCGGCATCCATGCTTCGCCGACCTGCACCATGATCTATGGCGACGGTTTTCAAGGCGCGACGCCCGGCGCTATCGGCTGGCTGATCGGCGAGGAGAACAAGGGGCTGGCCTGCATGTTCACGATGATGAACAACGCTCGCCTTGCCGTCGGCATGCAGGGCGTGGCGGTGGCCGAGACGGCGACGCAGAAGGCGATCGCCTACGCCAATGATCGCCGCCAGGGCAAGGCGTCGGACTATGCGGGCGCCGGCATGGCGCCGATCGTCCATCACCCGGACGTGCAGCGCAATCTTTTGACCATGCGGGCGCTGACACAGATCGCGCGCGCCATCAGCTATTCCTGCGCGCACGCCATCGACCGCGCGCGCGTCGCCGAGGGCGAGGCCGCCGCCAACTGGCGCGACCGCGCCAATCTGCTGACGCCTTTGGCAAAGGCTTTCTCCACCGATATCGGCGTCGAGGTCGCTTCGCTCGGCGTCCAGGTACATGGCGGCATGGGCTTCATCGAGGAGACGGGTGCTGCGGCCCTTTATCGCGACGCCCGCATCGCGCCGATCTATGAAGGCACCAACGGCATCCAGGCGATCGACCTTGTGTCGCGAAAACTGCCGCTCGGCGGCGGCGAGCATGTGCATCGCTATATCGGCGAATTGAAAGCGATGGCCGATGCGGTGCGCACCTCCAACATCGAGGGTTTTGGCCGTACCGCCGACAATCTCGACCGCGCGCTTGCCGATCTCGACGAGACGACGCGTTTCCTGCAGAAGCTGACGGCCGACGGCAAGGCCGACGCCGCCATGGCCGGCGCCACGCCCTATCTGCGCTTGATATCGCTCGCCGCCGGCGGTGCCTACCTGGCGCAAGGTGGGCTGGCCGACCGTGGCCGTATAGCGCTCTGCCGCTTCTTTGCCGAAAACCTGCTTGGCGAGACGCGCGCCCTGAAGGAGCGCGTCATCGACGGCGCCGACAGCCTCGCCGCCGCCGGCAAGGCGCTGATCTCGGCCTGAGCAGCCAGTCATTCGAAGGAACCGACCGTGACCGACCATATCATCATCGAGCGCCGGGGCGCCGTGCAGATCATCCGCATGAACCGCCCCGACAAGAAGAACGCGCTGACGCGCGCCATGTACGCGAAAATGTCGGCCGCTCTTGTCGAGGGCGACGCCGATCCGGCGGTTCGCGTCCATGTCTTCCTCGGCGTGCCCGGCGCCTTCTCATCCGGCAATGATCTTGCCGATTTCTTGGTCATCGCTACGGGCGGGGAGGGCGGCAATGAGGTTTGGGATTTCCTCATGGCGCTGGCCAAGGCGGAGAAGCCGATGGTCTCGGGCGTCGACGGCATCGCCGTCGGCATCGGCACGACACTCAATTTGCACTGCGACCTGACCTTCGCCACGCCGCGCACGCTGTTCCGCACGCCTTTCGTCGATCTTGGGCTGGTGCCGGAGGCCGGTTCCAGCCTGCTCGCCCCGCAGATCCTCGGCCGGCAGGGCGCCTTCGCGCTGCTCGGTCTCGGCGAAGGCTTTTCGGCCGAGCGCGCCGAGGCCGCCGGCCTGATCTATGACGTCGTCGCGGAAGATGCGCTGGAAGGCGCAGTGCTGACTGCCGCCAGCGACATTGCCGCCAAGCCGCCGCAGGCGCTGAAGATCGCCCGCGACCTCATGCGTGAGCCGCGCGAGGAACTCATCGCCCGCATCAAGGTGGAGAGCGAGCATTTCCGCGAGCGGCTGAAGTCGGACGAAGCGCGCGCAGCGCTCACCGCGTTTACGACACGGAAGAAGGCGAGCTGACCGAGCTATCGCTGCTCGGCCGCGATGCGGATGCCGAGTCCGATCAGTAGCGTGCCGCTGACCGCTTCGACGATCCGGCGCACAGTCGGTCGGCGCAGCCAGTCGCCGGCCTTGGCGACAACCGTTGCATAGATGGTCAACCAGCTGAAGGTGATCAGCGCGAAGACGACGCCCAGCAGCAACAGCGACAGAAAGGACGGCTGTCCCGCCGGCACGAATTGAGGCAACAGGCTCGGAAAGAACACGGCTATTTTCGGATTGCCGAGATCGCTGATGAAGCCCTGCCGGAACGCGGCAACCGGGGCAAGCCGAGTATGCGGTACGGTCGGTGGCTGCGCATGATGGCTTTGCGCCGGCCAGATGGCTTCACGCAGGGCTTGCATGCCGAGATAGATCAGATAGGCGGCGCCGGCATATTTGACGGCCAGGAAAAGCGGTTCGGAAGCCGTGAGCAGCGCGACAAGGCCGACGCTCGTCGCCAGCGCCCAGATCGTCAGCCCGCAGCCGACACCGAGCGCAGTCAAAATTCCTGCGGAGCGGCCGCCGAGCAAGGTGTTGCGGATGGTGATCGCGGTATCCGGACCGGGTGTCACGATCACCATGATCGAGACGCCAAGGAATGCCAGGAAGATTGCCATGCCGACTCTCCCAAGACCTGAAGTCTTTCCAACAGTATGGCCGGAAATGGGTTCAAGCGTAAGGCGAGGTAGCCGGCCAAATTTCACCTAAAGGTTGGTGCAGGGGTGTCAAAGCAATCCGGTCTGCTCTATTTCCCGATGATGCGTGGCGGGGGCTCGTGAAATGGAGAGGACATGATCCGAGACGCTGCCATCGATCTGCCGGAGCAGATGGAGGGCGTTCATTGACTGATTGAACGCCTCGACATGCTTGCCGATGCTGCAAGGCCCCTGGCGCTGACCTTCAAGCTCTGGTGGCGTTTCTGGCCGCAACTGGTCGCCACGGTGCTCCTGGGCATCGTGTTCGGCGATCTGTTCATGCAGATCGCCGCGCGTGCCGCCCTTGTCAACCACATGGCCGGACTCGCCTTGCTGACGTTTGTCGCGCTGACGCAGCTCATCGTCACCGTCGCCATGTTCCAGACGCTGCTGCCGGCTTTGCCAGCAACGCGTGCCGCGCAACGGGCGGCGCGCGGCGAAAGCGAAGCGGAGCCTGGCAAAGGCAGCGCGCGGCTGGCGCGCATGGTCACCGTCGCGCTGCTGCCCTTCTTCGCCTACTACGCCGCCTGGGGCTTTCTCGGCGACACGGTGCGGCAATATTCCCGCGTCACGCTCGACATGGCGCCCTTCGGCGAAGGGGCCGGCAACGTCCTCGATGTGCTCGATTCGCGCTGGCTGATTTTTTCGGTCGCGATCTCGTGGCTGATCCGGCGCTTCGCCACCGGCATGCAGACGCGCGGCGGATCGCGCTCCTTCTGGCAGATCGTCGTGGTCATCTGCGAGACCAACTGGATCTTCATCGGTCTCTATGTGATCTCGCGCTGGAAGGACGAGATCGTCGGCTGGATCATGAGCCGCAACATCTTGTCCGTCCTGCAGGCCGCCGCGGACAGTATCGCCAATCCGATCGCAAGCGCCTTTGCCGATCCGATGGTTCCGGTCGAGGTCACCTCCGTCGATACGACCGCCAGGCTGGTCAACCTGTTCTTCTACATGCTCCTGCCGGTGATCTGGCTGGTGCTCGCGGCACTGATCTATGGCTACGACGTGCGCGACGACAAGGAATTGATGCGCATGCACCGGCGTGTCGAACATTTCGGCGAGCGCTATCTCGCCATTCCGAAATTCCTGCGCGACTTCGTCGAGCACTTCATCTCCGGCTACCGCTCGCGCTATCTGCCGATCGCCAATGGCGTGCGCATCACGCTGAGCTCGGGCGTGGTGCTCATCGTCACGCTGATCGTCGGCTACCGGCTGATCGACTGGCTGGCGGCCTGGGCGTGGCTCGGCATGACGCGCATCGTCGGCCCGCATGAGCTCGATACCTGGCAGGTGCTTTCCGAGGGCGTCTCGCTGCTCTTCGGCAGCCCGTTCCAGGATTCATCGACCGGCATTCTCGTCGAACCGGTGAGAATCTGCTTCCTCGCCGCGATCCTCGAAACGGCATTCGCGCTGCCGAAGCGCCAGACAATTGACAGCGTGCAGCCGGCCGGGTCGCCGGACGACGCGGTGGCCGAGGCCCAAAATGCTTGAGAATGCCGGCTCCCGCCTGAAGGCATGGTTGGCGGCCGGCATCGGCACCGTGGCGGCGATTGCTGTAGCCGGCGTCATGGGTGCCTTCGGCGCAAGGCAAGAGCCGCTGCCGGTTCTGGTGCCCGCCGGCCGGATCGAAACGGCCCAATGGCTGCTGAGGCCGCTCAAAGCTTACTCCGCCGAAGGCGAGAACCTCTATGGCGTGCCGCTCAAGCCCGGCGCGAAGGCGCTGGTCCTCGAGCTCGAGATGACCAACCGGACGGCCAAATCGACGAAGGATTATTTCGACGTACTTCAGGCGAACCTGGCAATGGTCAATCCGACGAAACCTTTCATCGTGCTCACGCGCGATTCCACGCTGTCGCCGGAACTGCACCCCGGCATGCCGGGGCGCATGGCCTATATCTGGCAATTGCCGGACGGCACGGCTCCGCCGGCGAGCCTCGAGCTGACGGTCATCCGCAAGACCTACAAGCAGCGCGACAATCTCTACGGCCTGCCCGGTTGGTTCAATCCGGCGCCGGTGGGCACGCTCACGCTGCCCGTTGGCAGCGGGCCCGGCAGCGCGGATATCCAGCCATGATGCGCAAGCTCGCCAATATCGTCCTGCTGCTCGTCGCGGTGTCGCTCTGCTACGGCCTGCAGCTGTCGAAGCCCCATCATGGCGACCTGATCGGGCCGATCCCGGCGCGCGGCAAGCTCGGCGACACGGTCGTCGGGCGAGGCTTCGAAATCCGCGCGGAGAAGGTGGAATTCGCCCGCAAGCTGAAAGCGGACAGGTTCGGCGACAGCAAGGTTCTGACCACCGGCGGTATCTGGGCCGTTGTCACGGTGGAGTTTGCGGCACGGGCGCAATCGACGACGGTGGCGGTCGCGTCCTGGCGCGGGCCGACGGGCCTGACCTATGACCAGACCGAGCGGCTGTCCTTCACCGATGGCCTGCTTCCGGTGGCCATCGACCCAGGTCTGCCGAAGAAGGCGAGGCTGATCTTCGAGCTGCGGCCGGATGAAGCGAGCGATGCGGTGGTGCTGGTTTCGGAAAAGCTGATGTCGGCGCTCGATTCCCAGGCAGAGATATGGCTCGGGCCGGTCGCCATCGGACCCGACGGTTTGCCGCCCGGCACGGTCGACACGCTGGATATGACGCAGCCGATCTGAGGGGTATCGAATGACGGCGCAGATTGTGGATCGCGAGAGCGCAACGAGCGAGCGGAAATGGCGCCGTCGCAGCCTTTGGTCGCTTGTTCTGCTCATCCCGCTGAGCCTCGCCATCGAGTCCTACGACAGCGTCAAGGCGCTGCTTGGCGACAGCGACCTTTTCCCGCGCCGCGTTGCCTGGGGCGAAAGCGCGCGCTTCGGCGGCAGCGACTGGAAGCTGACGGATCTGCGCGGCGCCTTCGGCATGTCAAACCTGCCGCCCGATTCGGTGCCGGTGCTGGCCGACTTCAAGGTGAAGATCGGCGATCCCGACCTGCAGAACCGATGGCTCGGCTGCAAGGTGATGCTGATCGACAAGGATGGCCGGCGCTGGTCGCCGACCTCCATTGTGTCGCTGAAAGCGACGGACAATGTGCAGACCTGCATCTCGGCAATCTTTTCCGGCGCCAAGAGCGGCGACACGCTCAACCTGCGCGAGACGTTCTTGGTGCCGAAGGAAGCGACCAAATCGGTGCGCCCGGCCGTCGGTCTCGCCAGCGAGCGGCCGCATTTCCTGCTGTTCCAGCTGGAAAAGGACTGATTTTCAGCGGCCATTCGAAGGTTAAGGGTAAAGTCGCGTCTTGTCCCAGCCGCCCTTGGCGTTGCGCGAGAACATGATGCGGTCGTGCAGCCGGAACGGACGGTCGTGCCAGAACTCGATCGTCTGCGGCACGATCCGAAAGCCCGACCAGTGTTTCGGCCGCGGGATCTCGCCGATCGCGTAGCGCGCCGTGTATTCGGCCACCGCCTTCTCGAGCGCGAAGCGGCTTTCCAGCGGCCTTGACTGTTTCGAGGCCCAGGCGCCGATGCGGCTGCCGCGTGGCCGCGTCGCATAGTAGGCGTCGGCCTCGGCATCGCTGACAATCTCCACCGGCCCGCGCACGCGCACCTGGCGGCGCAGCGATTTCCAGTGGAAGCACATCGCCGCCTTCATGCTGCCAAGAATCTCGCGGCCCTTGGTGCTCTCGAAATTCGTGTAGAAGACAAATCCCTTTTCGTCGAACCCCTTGAGCAGCACCATCCGCACATCCGGCATGCCGTCGGCGTCGACGGTCGCCAGCGCGACGCCGTTGGCGTCGTTGATCTCGCTCTTGGTGGCGTCCTCCAGCCATGCGGCAAAAAGCCGGAACGGCTCCGCCGCCTCGGTGAAGTCACTGCTTGTTAACTCGGTTTCGTTCATAGTTTTCCAAATTTTTAACATTGCGGGAGGAGTTCGCCGATTGTCGCGTATCGCGCAAGCTTTTGACAGCGGGCAATGGAGCGTTATTGCTTCGGCCAGCGCCAAGGCTGCGTTGCTGACATTGGCGCTTCCGCTTGCGGCCTGCGGCGCCGGCGGCTTCAGCCTGGAGAAGGCGGAGGTCGACCGCTCGATCATCACGTCCAGCGCGCCGTCCTCGCCCGCCCAGCCGGCGAGCAGCGACAAGGATTCGGACCAGACCACGATCGGCAACGCGGTCTCCTCCGCCGACATACAGGAGCTCGGCGGTCAGGCGGTGCCGTGGGCCAATGCCGGCACCGGCTCGCGTGGCGCGATCACCGAGCTGGTGGAACTCAAGGATGGCGGCCTCACCTGCCGCCGCTTCAACGCCACGCGGGAGAGCTTCGACGGCGTGGCCTTGTACAAGGGCGAACTCTGCATGGCCAGCGCCGGCGGTTGGCGCATGCAGGAGTTCAATGCGCTCTGATCTGGTCGGCACGCTCTGATTTTCGATTGCCGATCCCTCTTGCGCCACTGGAATTTCTTCCTATGCGAGCGCATATAGGGGGCAACCGTGGACTCATTCTCTCTTTCAGGCAGGAAGCATGCGCGACCCCTATGAGGTGCTGGGCGTTGCCAGAAACGCATCGGCCAAGGATATAAAATCGGCGTACCGCAAGCTCGCCAAGCAGCATCATCCGGACCAGAATCCGAATGATCCGAAGGCGAAGGAGCGTTTTGCCGCCGCCAACCAGGCTTACGAGATCGTCGGCGACGAGAAGACGCGCGCCGCCTATGATCGCGGCGAGATCGACGCCGACGGCAAGCCGAGATTCCAGGGCTTCGAAGGCGCGGCCGGCGGTGGCGATCCGTTCGCCGGGTTCCGCCGTCAGCAGCAGGGTCCTGGCGGCGCGCATTTCGAATTCCGCACCGGGCGCCCGGGCGGCGATCCGTTCGACGGCAACAGCGACATTTTTAGCCAGATCTTCGGCGATGCCTTCTCAGGCGCCCGTGGCGCCGGTCGAGGCGACCGCCGCCAGCCGGTCCAGGCCGCCGATTTGAACGTCACGCTGGACATCACCATCGAGGAGGCGGCCACCGCCGAGAAGGTGACGGCGATGTTCCCCGACGGCCGCAAGATGGCGGTCAAGCTTCCGGCCTATGTCGAGGATGGCCAGACCATCCGCCTCAAGGGGCAGGGTGAGCAGGGCCCCGGCCAGCCCGGCGACGCGCTGGTCAAGATCCACATCCGCCGCCATCCGCGCTACCGCATCGAGGGCCGCGACCTGCATGTCGACCTTCCGGTCGATCTGGCCGACGCCGTGCTCGGCGCCAAGGTGGCGGTCGAAACGCCGACCGGCAAGCTCGCGGTCAACGTTCCGGCATGGTCGAGCTCCGACAAGGTGCTGCGCCTGAAAGGCAGGGGTTTGCCGGAAAAAGCAGGCGGCCACGGCGACCTCTACGCCCATGTGCGGCTGATGCTGCCGGAAGGCGGTGATGCCGATCTCGAAGGCCTGATGCGCGACCGAAAAGGCTGATCGAGGCGATTTTCTCCTCAAGCCAGTCTGTTTTCGACGCTTGAAGGGGCCCTGTGCCTGTGCGATAGGGCTCCACACGAAGCAGACATTCTTGCGGAGAACGCGCACATGGCGGGTGGACAGGGCCTGATGGCCGGTAAGCGGGGCCTCATCCTCGGCGTCGCGAACAATCGGTCGATCGCTTTCGGCATCGCCAAGGCCTGCGCCGACCACGGCGCCGAAATCGCGCTGACCTATCAGGGCGAGGCCTTCAAGAAGCGCGTCGAGCCGCTGGCGGCGGAACTCAACGCGCATGTCGCCGGCCATTGCGACGTCACCGACCCGGAAAGCCTTGACGCTGTCTTTGCCGACATTGCCCAGCACTGGGGCAAGCTCGACTTCCTCGTCCATGCCATCGCCTTCTCCGACAAGGACGAGTTGACCGGCCGCTATGTCGAGACGACGCGCGATAATTTCCTGCGCACCATGGACATTTCGGTGTTTTCCTTCACCACCATCGCCAAGCGCGCCGAGCCGTTGATGAGCGAAGGCGGCTCGTTGCTGACGCTGACCTATTACGGCGCCGAAAAGGTGATGCCGCACTACAATGTCATGGGCGTCGCCAAGGCAGCGCTCGAAGCCAGCGTCCGCTATCTCGCCGTCGACCTCGGCGCCAAGAAGATCCGCGTCAACGCGATCTCGGCCGGCCCGATCAAGACCCTGGCAGCCTCCGGCATCGGCGACTTCCGCTATATCCTCAAGTGGAACGAGTACAACGCGCCGCTGAAGCAGACGGTGACCCAGGAAGAGGTCGGCGATTCCGGTGTCTATTTCCTGTCGGACCTGTCGCGTGGTGTGACCGGCGAGGTCCATCACGTCGATTCCGGCTACCATGTGGTCGGCATGAAGGCGGTCGACGCGCCGGACATCTCGACTGTCAAGGACTAATTCTCTCTCCGCCTACCCTTCCATCCAGGCCCTCGCCCGACCTCCGGAAGCCCTGATGTATCCGCTCGTCTACCTCGCGCGCCATGGCCAGACGGAGTGGAACACTGAGCGTCGGCTGCAGGGTCAGGCCGACACCGACATCAATGAACTTGGACGCCAGCAGGCGACTGGCAACGGCCGGCGCCTGGCCGCGATGATCGGCAAGGGTGAGGATTTCGACTTTGTCGCGAGCCCGATGCGGCGCACGTGCGAAACTATGGAACTGATGCGGGCGGCAATGGGGCTCGACCCGCTCGCCTACCGCACCGAACCGCGTCTGGTGGAATTGAGTTTCGGCGACTGGCAGGGTTTTACGTTTCGTGAGCTCGAGACCCGGCATCCTGGATCGACGCATGGACGTCGCGCCGCCAAATGGGATTTCCAGCCGCCCGGCGACGGCGCCGAGAGCTATCAGATGCTGCTCGAACGGACAAAGCCGTGGTTCGACGCGCTTGACCGGCAGACGGTCTGCGTCACCCACGGCGGCGTCATGCGCTGCCTGTTCCGCTTTGTGGAGGGGGTGTCGAAGCAGGAGGCGGCGAGCCTCGAGATCCCGCAGGACCGCCTGCTCCGGCTGGAGGGCCGCAGCCTGGAGTGGCTGTAAACGCTGCGGCCTGCCGAATTCAGGTCAGGCCGGCCTCACCTGAATTTAGTTCGCGTCGCTGTCCGGCAGCTGCATATCGGTCACGACGTTCTCGCCGTTGGTCACGTCGAAGGCGATGACGATGTCCATGCCGGGCTTTAGCGCGTCGAGATCGGTTTCGGCGTTGAGCTTGTAGGACTTGCCGTCGTCCAGCGTCAGCGTCAGCGTGTCCTTGTCGACCTTCTTGATCAGGCCTTCAGTCTGACCGGCGAATGCGGCGGTGGAAATCATGAGCATGGCGCCAACAGCGCCAATCAGGGTACGCATCGTCGTCCTCTTTGGTCATTGCGCCGGCTGGTCAGCGGCGGATCCTCAACGGCGGATGGAAGAGAGCAGAAACCAACCGAATGTGTCAAAACTAAATCCTTGAGATCACAGATTGATGCATCCGATCACCGTTTGACCGCTGTGGAAAACGCCAATAGAAGGCACCCTTGAACCGGCGAACCGGGCTCCGCCGCCGGGCAGGGCGTTTTTCTATGTCTCACAACACATTCGGCCATCTTTTTCGCGTCACCACCTGGGGTGAAAGCCATGGCGCCGCGCTCGGCTGCGTTGTAGACGGCTGCCCGCCCGGCATCCGCTTCAAACGCGAGGATATTCAGGCCGAGCTCGACCGGCGCCGCCCCGGCCAGTCGCGTTTCGTTACCCAGCGCCGCGAGCCGGATGAAGTGAAAATCCTCTCCGGCTTCATCCTCGACGAGGACGGCGAGACGATGATCACCACCGGCACCCCGGTGTCGATGCTGATCGAGAATGTCGACCAGCGCTCGAAGGATTACGGCGAGATCGCGCGCCAGTACCGGCCGGGCCATGCCGACTACACCTATGAGGTCAAATACGGATTGCGCGACCATCGCGGCGGCGGCCGCTCCTCGGCGCGCGAGACCGCGGCGCGGGTGGCGGCCGGCGCGCTGGCCCGCAAGGTGGTGCCGGGCATGGTGGTACGCGGCGCGCTGGTCTCTATGGGCGAAAAAGCAATAGACCGTGCCAACTGGAACTGGAATTTCATCGGCGACGCCGGGAACCCGTTCTTCACGCCCGATCCGGCGTCGGTTCCCATCTTCGCCGCCTATCTCGACGGCATCCGCAAGGCGGGCTCCTCGGTCGGCGCGGTGATCGAGATCGTCGCCGACGGCGTGCCGGCAGGCCTCGGCGCGCCGATCTATGCCAAGCTCGACCAGGACATTGCCTCCGGCCTGATGTCCATCAACGCCGTCAAGGGCGTCGAGATCGGCAACGGCTTCGAGGCGGCGCGCATCACCGGCGAACAGAACGCCGACGAGATGCGCATCGGCAATGACGGCAAGCCGGTGTTTCTGTCGAACAATGCCGGCGGCATCCTGGGCGGCATCTCGACCGGGCAGGCGATCGTCGCCCGTTTCGCCGTCAAGCCGACCTCCTCGATCCTCACGCCGCGCAAATCCATCGACAAAGACGGCAAGGACGTCGAGGTCATGACCAAGGGCCGCCATGATCCGTGCGTCGGCATCCGCGCCGTGCCGATCGGCGAGGCCATGGTTGCCTGCGCGATCGCGGATCATTATCTGCGGCACAGAGGACAGACAGGGAAGGCAGTAGGCAGTAGGGATTAGGCAGTAGGCAGCATGCCAGCCCGAGACAGCCCTTTTCCTTCCCTACTGCCTATTGTCTAATTCCTATTCCCTGCGAGCGAAGCGAGCGCCTATGCCTTACGACCAGAAGAAGATCGTCGAAGCGATCCGCGCCTTTGAGCGCGGCGAGATCGTTGTCGTCATGGACGATGACGGGCGCGAGAACGAGGGCGACCTGATCGTCGCAGCCGTTCACTGCACGCCGGAAAAGATGGCCTTTATCGTCCGCAACACTTCCGGAATCGTCTGCACGCCGATGCTGCGCGAGGATGCGAGGCGGCTGAACCTTGCGCCCATGGTGGCCGACAACGATTCCGCGCACACCACCGCCTTCACCGTCAGCGTCGACTTCAAGCACGGCACCACGACGGGCATATCGGCCGACGACCGCACGCTGACCGTGCGCAACCTCGCCAACGGCAATGTCGGCGCCTCCGACTTCGTGCGCCCCGGCCACATATTCCCGCTGATCGCGCGTGAGGGCGGCGTGCTGATGCGCTCGGGCCATACCGAAGCCGCTGTAGACCTCTGCAAGCTCGCCGGACTGCCGCCGGTCGGCGTCATTTCCGAGCTGGTCAACGACGACGGCACCGTCAAGCGCGGGCCAGAGGTCCAGGCCTTCGCCGAAGAACATGACCTGAAGCAGGTTTCGGTCGCCGATCTCATCGCCTACCGCCAGCGCAAGGAAACGCTGGTCGAGCGGGTCGCCTGCTCCGACATCGACACGCCCGGCGGCAAGGCGCAGGTCTTCACCTACACGCTGCCCTGGGATTCCATGCACCATGTCGCGGTCGTCTTCGGCGACATCCGCGACGGCGAGGAGGTACCGGTGCGGCTGCATTCGGAAGATGTCGTGACCGACGTCTTCGGCACCAGCCACCGGTTGGACGGCATCATGAAGGCGATGGGCGAGCGCAAGCGCGGCGTCATCGTCTATCTGCGCGAAGGTTCCGTCGGCGTCGCCCATCAGGAGCGCAATCGGCCGAAGAGCAGCGACCGCGAGGATCATGAGGAAGCGCGTCGGCGCGAAAACGAGTGGCGCGAGATCGGTCTCGGCGCCCAGATCCTCAAGGATTTGGGCATTTCCTCGATCAACCTGATCGCCTCGCGCGAGCGCCACTATGTCGGCCTCGAAGGTTTCGGCATCCACATCGCGAAGACCGAGATTCTGTAGGCGAAGCAAAAAGGCCGGCTGAAAGAGCTGGCCCTTTTTGTCATTCGGCCGGAATGACCGCTTCGCCGCGGTCCAGACCGCGGCGCGTCTGATCAACGGCGCCAGCAGCCAGGCCTCGCAGCGCATCGCCAATTCGAAAGACCCTGCGGCGACGTCGAAGGAGGCGATAGCGGCGTTCAAGCAACTGCTCGAAGGATTAAAAAGCAAGTAGCATCCGGCACGCGGTGCTCTAGGCAATCGCCTAAGTCGGCGCTGCCCCTCACCCTAACCTCTCCCCGTGAAGGACGGGCACGCTAGCGCCGGAGCGTGACCCTTCTCCCCGTCCTTCACGGGAGAAGGTGCCGGCAGGCGGATGAGGGCAGCACTGTCTTCAACAATTGTCCCCCGCTCAAAATCGCTCCGACATTGACAATGGCAAGGGTGAGCGCATCCTTCCCGGCCATTCTCTGAGGTGGGAGAGTCGGGGCCATGTGGGACTTCAGCATCGGCCGGTCGGTGTCCATCATGATGCGGACATGGCCGTTCATCGTCTTTCGCATGATCGTCTATTTCGGCATCACGGTCGCCTACATCATGGCGACCGGTACCGGCGCCAGTGTTGGCTATGGCGTCGGCCATATCTCGACCGACCCCGACGGGCCGATGTCGTTTGCCTTGTGGGGCGGGGTTGTCGGCTTCGGCGTCGTCTCGATCGCCCTCTACTGGATCCGCGAATACATCCTCTATGCCCTGAAGGCCGGTCACATCGCCGTCATGGTCCATCTTATCGACGGCCACGATGTTCCGGACGGCCAGGGCCAGATCGCCTATGCGCGCGAGGTGGTGACCAAGCGCTTCGCCGAGGCCAACATCCTTTTTGTCGTCGACCAGCTGGTGAAGGGCGCCATCCGCGCCATCACCGGCCTGATCGGCGGCATCGCGGCATTCCTGCCCATTCCGGGCTTGAGCGGCATCGTCAGCTTCATCAACACGGTCATCCGCCTGTCGCTGACCTATGTCGATGAGATCATCCTCGGCTACAACATCCGCATCAATTCGAACTCGCCTTTCGAGACCGCCAGGCAAGGCGTCGTGCTCTACGCGCAGAACGGCAAGCACATGGTCAAGAACGCCGTCTGGTTGGCGGTGATCATGTGGGGTGTGTCCTTCGTCATCTTCCTGCTGATGCTTGCCCCGGCAGCCGCCATCCTCTGGGTGATGCCGGGGCAACTCGCCGGCTGGGCCTTCGTGCTGGCCATTGTCTTCGCCTGGGCCTTCAAGGCGGCCTTCATCGAACCCTTCGCCATCGCTTCGCTGATGCAGGTCTATTTCGCCACCATCGAAGGCCAGGTTCCCAATCCGGAGTGGGATCGGCGCCTGGCCGAGACCTCGTCCAAGTTCAGGGAGCTGCGCGACAAGGCGCTGGGCTCCTTCGGCGGCTCGCGCTGGGATACGCCGCGGACTGCTTGATCAGCAGCCCCTTGACCACGAAGGCAGGCTGATCACGGCTTCACCATTTCGCCGGAACCAAGGCGGGCAATTGCCGATTTGAGCGGCGCCTCGCCGGCGCCGCAAAAGGTCTCGCTCATCACCAGGTCGCCCAGTGGCAGGCGCTTGCCCCAGCCATGCGCTTCGAGATCCGGCCTCGGCGCGAATTCCGAAACGCGGCCGACGCAAAGATAGGCGATCGGCGTGACATGTTCGGGAATCGACAACAGCCGCTTCAGCGCCTCGGTATCGATGATGCTCACCCAGCCGACGCCGACGCCTTCGGCGCGCGCCGCCAGCCAGAAATTCTGCACCGCGCAGACGGTGCTATAGAGGTCCATTTCCGGATTGTGCCAGCGCCCGAGCGGCGAGTCTTTTGACCGTTGCCGGTCGCAGGTGATGCAAAGATTGAGCGCGCTTTCGCAGATGCCTTCGAGCTTCAGCTTGCGGTAGAGCGCCTGCCGCTCCGCCTCGATCGCCGGCAATTCCTGCTCGCGCGCGGCCAGAAAAAGGTCGCGCACCCGCCGACGCCTTGCCGCATCGCGGATGACGATGAAATTCCACGGCTGCATGTAGCCGACGGACGGCGCGTGATGCGCTGCGGTGAGCAGCCGCGCCAGCACGCCATCGTCGAGATCGTCGGCAACGAAATGGCTGCGCACGTCACGCCTGGTGAACATTGCCCGGTAGACCGCGTCGCGCGCCAATTGGTCAAAGTCGTCGCCGCCGGCGGCGGCCATTCGTGCCTGCATCGCTTGTCCCCTTGCGATAAGCAGTCCTCCGCCTGACCATGCGGACGACCATGTCTGCCGGGCCGGTCTTCTGGCTCGGGATCTACCCGCATCCGGCGCCTTCCCGTCTTGGACAGTGGCTTTGCCGGCGCGGTCCCCCTCACAGCGTTGGGCACGCCACGGATTTCAACCGTGTTCCCGATTCTCCCGCGTCGCGGGCACCAGGCAGCGGCAGGACTCTATCGCGAAGCTTAAGCCGCGCCAATGCCGCCTGCGACACGATCGGGCGCGATTTTCCCCAATCATTCGGCGCTGAAACATGGCTATCCGGGTGACAGGTGCCTAGATTAGGCTCCATGACCACTCGTCTTTACACCCATCCGGTATTCCTGGAACACCTCACGCCGTCCGGTCATCCCGAGCGGCCCGACCGTTTGCGCGCCATCGAGCGCGTGCTGGACGACGAGGCTTTTTCGGCCCTCGACCGCGTCAAGGCGCCGGAAGGCGACGAGGCAACCATCCTCTATGCGCATCCGGAAGATTTTGTTGCCCGCGTCCGCGCGGCCATCCCCGCGAGCGGTATCGTCTCGATCGACGCCGACACCAGCGCCAGTCCGAAAAGCTGGCAGGCCGCGGTGACGGCGATCGGCGCCGCCAATGCGGCGATCGACGATGTCTTCGAAGGCCGCGCCGCCAATGTCTTCGTCGCCGCTCGCCCGCCCGGCCATCATGCCGAAAAGACGACGGCGATGGGCTTTTGCCTGTTCAACACCGCGGCGATCGCCGCCCGTCATGCACAGAAGAAGCACCAGGCCGATCGCGTCGCCATCGTCGACTGGGACGTGCATCACGGTAACGGCACGCAAGACATTTTCTGGGACGATCCGTCGGTGCTCTATTGCTCGACGCACCAGATGCCGCTTTACCCGGGCACCGGCGCCAAGAGCGAAACCGGCGCCGGCAACATCGTCAACGCGCCGCTCGCGCCGAGCACCGGCAGCGACACGTTCCGCGACGCCTTCCTGTCGCGCGTGCTGCCGTCGATCGACGCTTTCAAGCCGGACCTGATCATCATTTCCGCGGGGTTCGATGCGCACCATCGCGATCCGCTGGCCGAGATCAACCTGACCGAGGATGATTTCGACTGGGCGACCGGTCAGTTGATGGACCGCGCCGGGCGCCACAGCGGCAACCGGCTCGTCAGTCTGCTGGAGGGCGGCTACGATCTGCAGGGACTGGCATTTTCGGTCGCCGCCCATGTCGGGCGGCTGATGAAGGGATGAATTATGGCTGATGAAGCTAATCAAGACGTCAAGGCGATGAGCTTCGAACAGGCGCTCGATGCGCTGGAGAAGATCGTCGATGACCTGGAGCGCGGCGACGTTCCTCTCGACCAGTCGATCAAGATCTACGAGCGCGGCGAGGCGCTGAAAGCCCATTGCGACCGGCTGCTCAAGGCGGCAGAGGACAAGGTCGAGAAGATCAGGCTGTCGCGCGACGGCAAGCCGGTGGGAACGGAGCCGCTCGACGCTGAGTAAGGTGTGCTGATATTCAGGTGAGGACGGCCTGCAAATGGCGGTCTCCTGCGCTTCCGGTGCTCACGTACTTTAAGTACGCTCCGCTCCGGTTCTCGGAAGCCATCATTTTCGGCTCGGACTGACCTGAATCTCAACACACCTCGGTGATAGTCCCAACCGGCGGGGACACGAAAAGACAGGAGGCCTGCAAGCATGTGCCGAAACATCAAGACCCTGTTCAATTTCGATCCGCCGGCGACCAATGACGAGGTCCATGACGCGGCATTGCAGTTCGTGCGCAAGCTGAGCGGCTCGACAAAGCCCTCCAAGCGCAACGAGCATGCGTTCCACCACGCCGTCGAGGCGATCGCCGCAGCCGCGCGCGAGTTGCTGGACTCGCTGGAGACGACACAGGAGCCACGCAATCGCGAGGAAGAGGCCGCCAAGGCGAAGGCGAGATCCGCCCTCCGTTTCGCGTGAGGCCGATATGAGCTTCTTCCCGGGTAACGATCCTGAGGCCGGCGACGCGTTTGCCTGCGACCAGATCGAGTTGATGGTCATCCCCAACGCCAAGGACATTGGCGGTTTCGAGGTCCGCCGTGCCTTGCCGACGGCAAAGCGCCGGCTGGTCGGCCCGTTCATCTTTTTCGACCGCATGGGCCCGGCGATCCTGCGCGCCGGCCACGCGATCGACGTGCGCCCGCATCCGCATATCGGGCTTTCCACCGTCACCTATCTGTTCGACGGCAAGATCAGGCATCGCGATTCGCTCGGCACCGAAATGGTGATCGCACCCGGCGACGTGAACCTGATGACCGCCGGCCGCGGCATCGTCCATTCGGAGCGCACGCCGGAAGAATTGCGCGGTGCGCCGATGTCTGTCTCCGGCCTGCAGACCTGGCTGGCGCTGCCGGATAGCAAGGAAGAGATCGCTCCAGTGTTCGAGAACACGTCGGTGATCCGCCTGCCCGAGATCGACGCCGAAGGCGTCAGTGGCCGCGTCGTCATCGGCGAATTTTCCGGGCTGCGCTCGCCGGTCGCGACCGCCTCGGAGACGCTCTATGCCGATTTGCGGCTGGCGGCGGGCGCCAGCGTGAAAATCCCCGCCGATGCCGAGGAGCGCGCCATCTATACACTGGAGGGCGAGGTTTTTATCGCCGGCGACCGCTTCCCGGCCGAGCGGCTTCTGGTGTTCAAACCGGGCGAGGAGATCGTCGTTTCGTCCGAGCGCGGCGCGCATTTCATGCTGTTCGGCGGAGCATCGCTCGGCTCCAAGCGTTATATCTGGTGGAATTTTGTTTCGTCCTCGAAAGAACGCATCGAGCAGGCCAAGGAAGAATGGAAGACGGGCCGCTTCGATATCGTTCCTGGCGATGAGGAAGAATTCATTCCGCTGCCGGAAGGTTAGAGCAGGATGGACATCCTACGCCGCCGCGTCACTGACACGCATTTACATTCGTCCTCCGGCGGCATATTTCGCGCATGATCGAGGCGCATATTTGTGAAGGTTGGAGCAATTCCAGGAAAAGTGTGAAACGGTTTTCCGTCTGGAATTGCGTGAAAACAAAGAGACAGAGCGGTCCCGTGAAACGGTTAACCGCTCTGATGCAAGGTTAAGATTTCAGCAGGCCGCACCAGAGTGAACCCGAAACCCGACACGCCGCTTCTCGACAAGGTCCGCATTCCCGCGGATTTGCGGGCGCTTGACGAGAGCGAGCTGCCGCAGCTGGCGACGGAACTGCGCGCCGAGCTGATCGATGCCGTGTCGCACACCGGCGGCCATCTCGGCGCCGGGCTGGGCGTCGTCGAACTGACGGTCGCGCTGCACTATGTCTTCAACACGCCGCAAGACCGGCTGATCTGGGATGTCGGCCATCAGGCCTATCCGCACAAGATCCTGACCGGCCGCCGCGACCGCATCCGCACGCTTCGCCAGGAGGGCGGTCTCTCCGGCTTCACCCGGCGGGCCGAGAGCGAATACGACCCCTTCGGCGCCGCGCATTCCTCGACCTCGATTTCCGCCGGCCTCGGCATGGCCATGGGCCGCGACCTTTCGGGCGGCCGCAACAATGTCATCTCCGTCATCGGCGACGGCGCGATGTCCGCCGGCATGGCCTACGAGGCGATGAACAACGCCGGCGCGCTCAATGCCCGCCTCATCGTCATCCTCAATGACAACGACATGTCGATCGCCCCGCCGACCGGCGCGATGAGCGCCTACCTGGCCCGGCTCGCCTCCGGCAAGGCCTATCTCGGCCTGCGCGATTTCGGCAAGAAGCTGACCTCCTATCTCGGCAAGCGCGCCGACAATGCCATCACGCGCGCCGTCGAGCACGCGCGCGGCTATGTCACCGGCGGCACGCTGTTCGAGGAGATGGGCTTTTTCCACATCGGCCCGATCGACGGACACAATCTCGAGCACCTGATCCCGGTGCTGAAGAACGTTCGCGACAATGCCGACGGCCCGGTGCTGATCCATGTCGTGACCCAGAAGGGCAAGGGCTACGCGCCGGCCGAAGCCGCCGCCGACAAATATCACGGCGTCAACAAGTTCGACGTCATCACCGGCGCGCAGGCCAAGGCGCCGGCCAACGCGCCGAGCTACACCAAGGTTTTCGCCGAGAGCCTGATCCAGGAAGCGCGCGAGGATGACCGTATCGTGGCGATCACCGCCGCCATGCCGAGCGGCACCGGCCTCGATCTGTTCGGCGAGGTGTTCCCGACCAGGACCTTCGATGTCGGTATTGCCGAGCAGCATGCGGTGACCTTCGCCGCCGGGCTCGCCACCGAGGGCTACAAGCCCTTCGCCGCCATCTATTCGACCTTCCTGCAGCGTGCCTACGACCAGGTCGTGCATGACGTGGCGATCCAGAAGCTGCCGGTGCGTTTCCCGATCGACCGTGCCGGCTTCGTCGGCGCCGATGGCGCCACCCATTGCGGCGCCTTCGACACGACCTTCCTGGCCTCGCTGCCAGGCTTCGTCGTCATGGCAGCCGCCGACGAGGCCGAGCTTCGCCACATGGTGCGCACGGCAGCCGACTACGACGGCGGCCCGATCGCCTTCCGCTATCCGCGCGGCAACGGTGTCGGCGTCGACATGCCGGAACGCGGCTCGGTGCTCGAAATCGGCAAGGGCCGTATCCTCAAGGAAGGCACCAAGGTGGCGCTTCTGTCCTTCGGCACGCGGCTGCAGGACTGCCTGCTGGCGGCGGAAGAGCTCGGTGCCGCGGGCCTTTCCACCACCGTTGCCGACGCCCGCTTCGCCAAGCCGCTGGACGAGGATCTCGTCCGCCGCCTCGCGCGCTCGCACGAGGTTCTTGTGACGGTTGAGGAGGGCGCGGTCGGCGGCTTCGCCAGCCACGTGCTGCATTTCCTCGCCCATGAAGGCCTGCTGGAAAACGGCCTCAAGGTGCGCCCACTGATCTTGCCCGACGAGTTCACCGATCACGCCAAGCCGGAGAAGATGTATGCCGACGCGGGCCTCGACACGGCCGGCATCGTGCGCACGGTCTTCGCCGCCCTTGGCCACGGCGTGCAGGCGCAGCGCGCCTGATCCGAATTCTCAACGTGCTGAATCGGTTTGCCGGATTCGGAAGCAATTCCCAGCAAAAGTGTGCGGCGGTTTTGCGTCCGGAATTGCGTTAAATCAGAATCATAAGTGTTTGTTAACGCTTTTGTTTGGCGGTTCGGTTACCCTGTCTTTTGGCCGATTTTCAACGGCGCCCTGCTAAGACCTTGGTCCCAGGCAGGGGATAAGAACAATGAAATCGTTCCTTTGCGGTATGGTCCTTGTGATGGCCATGGCCGCGCCGGTGGCAGCCGAAACGCGTTACGACCGCAACCTCGAAAAGGCGGTGATCGAGATCGTCGTCAGCAAGATGGGCAACATCCGCGGCGCCTTCTCCTACAAGCAGGCTCCCCAGTTGGTGGTGGTGCCGGAAGCCGCGCCGGCCGCTCCGGTTCCGATTGAGCCACGCAAGCAGGCCTCCAACAATGACGGCCTGATGCCGGCCGTCGAGCGCCCGGTCTCGCGGACGATTTTCTGATGCATGTCGCCCAAAAGTGCCCTGCGGTTTTGGGGCAACGACATGCATCAATTAAAAATCAGAACCACAGATCGCGCACGCAGCGGCCGTCGCGCGGCAGGTCGTCGAAGCTGTCGAGCCCGTCGAAATGGTCGATCGGCAGGTCGGCGACGGCCTCCGGCGGCGCCAGCCTGACGTTGACGGCGATGCGGGTGCGGCCGCTGGAGCCGGAACGCAGGCCGCGCCAGGCGAGAACGCAGGCGCAGGTCGGGCAGAACAGGATCTCGAGCGCCGGCTCGGCCACTTCGGCGCGTGTGTAGGAACGCATCGGCCCGGCGATGCGGATGCGCTCGTCGACATAGTCATAGGCCCAGAGCGTGCCGTAGCGGCGGCAAAGCGTGCAGTTGCAGGCCGTGATCGATCCCGGATCGCCTTCCAGGGTCCAGTGCGCGGCGCCGCAATGGCAGGTTCCTTTGAGCATTGCCTCCTCCTCAGGCTGGTGAAACGACCCCGCATTCTGCCGTGCCGCGCGCCATATTCAACACGCTGCCATTGCCTTCGCGACCAGCTTTCGCCAATGAAGGCCGATGAGTTCTCCTGTGCCAGCCAGAGCGCGCCTAAGGCTCGACGAACTGCTCGTCGCGCGCGGCCTGTTCGCCAGCCGTTCGCGCGCCCGCGACGCGATCGAGCGCGGCACCGTCGCCGTTGATGGCGCGGTTGCCCACAAGCCGGGCCAATCCGTTGCGCCGGATTGCGTCGTCGCCATCGACGACCCGGCGCAGGCCTATGTGTCGCGCGCGGCGCTGAAACTGATTGCCGGCCTCGATCATTTTGACCTTTCTCCCTCGGAGAGCGAGGCGCTCGACATCGGCGCCTCGACCGGCGGCTTCACCCAGGTTCTGCTTGAGCGTGGCGCCGCCCATGTCACGGCGATCGATGTTGGCCATGGCCAGATGCATCCCGATATCGCCGCCGACCCGCGCGTGACCGTGATCGAGGGGCTGAACGCCCGCGACCTCACGATAGCGGACCTCGGCGGCCGCGTTCCGGACTTCCTCGTTTGCGACGTCAGCTTCATTTCGCTGAAACTGGCGCTGCCGCCGGCGCTTGCGCTGGCCGGCGAGGGCGCCAGGGCGCTGCTTCTCGTCAAGCCGCAGTTCGAAGCCGGCCGCGAAGCGATCGGCAAGGGCGGGCTGCTCAAGGACCCGAGCGATGCCGAGCGCATTGCCGCCGGTTTGCGCGACTGGCTTGCCGCCATGCCGGACTGGCATGTGCTCGGCCTGCACCCGTCGCCGATCGAAGGCGGCGACGGCAATCGCGAATCCCTGCTTGCCGCGATCAAGGACGCGAAACCGCGATGAGCGCGCGCTTCACCATCGCCAGGCTCGGTTCGCAGGCAGACGGCATCGCCAATGCCGATGGCGGCGAGGTCTTCATCCCATTCACGCTGCCGGGCGAGACGGTCACCGCCGCGCGCCAGAAAGACCGCGCCACGCTGATGTCGGTGCTGGAAGCCTCGCCGCTCCGGGTCGATCCGCCCTGCCGCCATTTCACCGAATGCGGCGGCTGCGCGCTGCAGCACTTCGAAGCCGAGGCTTACCGGCAGTGGAAGCGCGAGCGGGTCATTCAGGCGTTGAAGGCCAAGGGCATCGCCGGCGCGGTCGACGCGCTGGTGCCGTGCGCGCCGCAGACCCGCCGCCGCGTCGTCTTCAGCGCAAGGCGTGGCGAGGCCGGCATGCTGCTCGGCTTCGTGCGCGCGCACTCCTCCGAAATCATCCCGATCGAGGAGTGCCCGATCTCGCTGCCGGTGATCGTTTCGTCGCTCGATCGCTTGCGCAGGCTCGCCGATCTGGTCTGCGCCACGCCGAAAGCCTTCCATATGACGGTTACCGTTACTGCCTCCGGCCTCGATGTTGCCGTCCAGGACGCGGGCAAGCTCGGCGAAAACCAGCGCCGTATCGCCTCGAATTTCGTTCTTGCGGAGGGCTTGGCGAGACTTTCGGTCGACGGCGAGGTGATTGTCGAGCCGAAGAAGCCGGTGGTGCAGTTCGGGTCAGTCGCCGTCGCCGTGCCGCCCGGCGCCTTCCTGCAGGCGACGGAGGCCGCCGAGCAGACGATGGCCGACCTCGTCGGCCAGCATCTGTCGCGCGCGAAAAAGGTCGCCGACCTTTTTGCAGGCTGCGGCAGCTTCTCGCTCCGGCTTGCGGCGAAGTCGGAGGTTCACGCCGTCGAGGGAGATGCGCCGGCCCTTGCGGCGCTCGATCGCGCCTTTCGTTTCGCCAGCGGCCTGAAGCGGGTGACCGTCGAACGCCGCGACCTCTTCCGCCGGCCGCTGACCTTCAAGGAATTGAACGGCTTCGACAGCCTGGTCTTCGATCCGCCGCGCGCCGGCGCGGAGGATCAGTCCAAGCAGATCGCCCGCTCGGACGTGCCGCTGGTCGCGGCCGTGTCCTGCAATCCGGTGACGCTGGCGCGGGACCTGCGCATCCTCCTCGACGGCGGCTATCAACTGAAGAGCGTGACGCCGATCGACCAGTTCCTGTGGTCGCCGCATGTCGAGGCCGTCGCGCTGCTGGAGAAGCCGAAGCGGCGGCGGTAGTTCACAAGCGGCGGTTCGCAAGAAATTTTGTGAAGCCTCTGTTCTTTCGACGAAATTGCGCCCTAAAGCCGCCTTTTTGCGAGACAAAAATTCACGGCGTTCGGGAAACGTTCCGACCTCTCGAGCGTTTACCATTTTAAATGGATGGCGGATTGCAATGCGGACGCTTCAGAGGTTCCTCGAACTCGTCGTCGTTCTCGTCATATTTGCGGTCGGTTCCGCAGCTGGGGCTCTTGCGCAAGGTGAAAAGCGGCTGGCCTTCGTCATCGGCAACGGCGCATATCAGTCCGGCGAACTCGCGACGGCCGCCAACGATGCGGGTCTGATTGGACAGACCTTGCAGGCAGCCGGTTTCGATGTGGTCGGCGCGCGTGATGTGGACCAGGAATCGCTGCGCGGCGCCTTCCGCGATTTCCTCGCCAAGGTTTCGGCCGCCGGTCCCGACGCGGTCGTTTTCGTCTACCTCGCCGGGCACGGCGCGCAGTTCGAAGGCGAGAACTATTTCCTGCCGGTCGATGCCAACATCGCCAATCCTGCCGATGTGCCAATCCAGGCCATTCGGATCTCCGATCTCACCCGCCCGCTCGCGGCCTTGCCGACGAAGGTCAACATCATCGTGCTCGACGCGGCGCGGCCGAATGCCTTCCCGCAGATGAAACAGCCGCTGGCCGGCGGCCTCGCGCTGGTCGATCCCGACCCGAACATGCTGATCGCCTTCAATGCCGCTCCGGGAACCGTCGCGCCGGAGGGCAAGGGACCCTATGGCGCCTATGCCCAGGCGCTGGCCGAGATGATGCGCGAGGGCGGCCTGCCGCTCGAAGACGTGTTCGACCGCACGCGCCTGCGCGTCAACGAAGTGACGCAAGGGGCCGAGGTGCCTTGGAACGCTTCGAAGATCAACGCGCCCTTCGTCTTCTTCGACCGCGCGCCGGATGCGCCCGCGCCCAAGGTTTCCGAGGCCGAATCCCAGGCCAACCGGACAAGGGAGATTCGCGACTTTAATGCCCGCGACGCCTATGTCGCGGCGCTCGACCGCGACACGCTGCGCGGCTACCAGGATTTCCTCGTCGCCTATCCGCACGATCCGATGGCCAAGCGGGTGCGCGCCATCATCGCCGCGCGGCGTGAGGCGATCACCTGGCGTCAGACCTGGACGCGGGATACGCCGGAAGCCTACTGGTCCTACCTCGAACGCTATCCGCACGGACCGCATGCCTGGGACGCGCGCCGCCGGCTGGAGCATTTCGACGCCGAGCTCGAGCCGCCGCCGAGCTTCACCGTCATTGTCTATGACGTGCCGCCGCCGCCGCCGGAGGAAATCGTCTATATCGACCGCCCGGTGCTCTATTTCGACGACCCAGATTTCGACTTCGAACCGCCGCCGCCGGTCGCAATCATCTTCCTGCCGCCACCGCCGCCGGATTTCATCGTGCTTGAGCCACCGCCGCCGCCGATCGACGTCTTCGTCCTGCCGACACCGGTGTTCGTGCCGATACCCGTGTTCATCAACCCGCCGCGTCACATCGTGCCGCCGCGGAACGACATCATCTTCAACAACATCCACAACACGACCGTCATCAACAATATCAACACGACGATCAAAAACGAGACCATCAATCAGGCCGCGCAGCCAGACGCCAGTGTTCAGGGTGGCCGCGCCGCAGGCCAGAAGACGACCGCGGGCGCTGTTGGTGCCCGCGCGGATGCGCTGGCGGCCAGGGTTGCGCTGCCGCCGCTGCTGCAGAAGAAGGCGGCCATGTCCCGTAAGATCCCGTCCAATCAGCAACAGGGCGGCCAGAAACAGGGCGGCTTGCCGCCGAAGCCCGGCCAGCGTGTTATCTCGGGCCAGCAGCCCGGTGCTGCGACTCCGCTGTCGAAGGACCTGTCCGCCCGCAAGCTTGGAACCGACCACGCCTTGCCGGGAGCCGATGGCAAAACGCTGCCGCTCGTCAACGGCAAACCAGTGCTTAGTGATCGGAATTTGCCAGGCAGCAAGTCCAGGAAGCAGCTCGGCAGGCAAGGCATTGTGGGCGGTAACCAGGAGGCGACGGGAAATGCCGGCGCCGCCGTGACCGGAGAGCAGGGCACCGGTCAGCAAAAGGGCAAGAAATTGCGCAAGCTGCCCACCGTCAACGGCATGCCGGCCGACAACGGCCAGGGCGCGCAGGAGAGGTTCGGGAAGAACAATCCGAACGTGCTGTCCGGCCAGGACAACCGCAAATCGAAGAAGCTGACGCGCAAGGATTTGTCGGCCGGCCGGTCCATTGTCGAACCGGGTGATCAGGGCCCGGCCAAGGGAAACAAGAGCAGGAAATTCCGCAAGCTGCCGACCGTCAACGGTGAGCCGGCCGACAACGGGCCGAGCATGCAGAAGCGGCTCAGGAGGAACAATCCGTCCGTGTTCTCCGACGAGAATCAGGGCTCGGCCGCCGGGAACGACAGGGGCAGGAAGTTCCGCAAGCTGCCGACCGTCAACGGCGAGCCGGCCGACAACGGGCCGAGCATGCAGAAGCGGCTCAGGAGGAACAATCCGGACGTGTTCTCCGAAGAGAATCAAGGCTCGGTCGGCAGGAACGACAGGGGCAGGAAGTTCCGCAGGCTGCAGAACGAAGAAGGGTCCGGCGGCGCGGAGGTCGACGTCCAGCGCAACTTCAAGGTCAACAGGCCGAAGGAGAATGCGCAGCGCCAGTACAAGCTGCAGGAACAGCCCAACGGTGAGGCGTCCTCCAGGCCGCGGAGGCCTGAGTTCCGCGCGCAACCGAGGCCTGAGGTCCAGGAGCGGCGTCTGCCGCAGCAGCCGAAGCAGCAGCAGCCGCAAGGAAACAAGAAGTTTGCCTGCGGGAATCCGGGCGAGCCACCCTGCAAGGAGTAGGCTGTCGAGCCAGACGATAGGTTGCCGTTGCGCGGGCCGGACTTTCCGGCCCGCGACTTGTAAGGCAGGGAGCACCTGCGTACAGACCCGCAAAGGCTGGTCCGCTCCGGGCTATGCGGGCCGCTCAGCTTACAGGCCTGGTGGCCTCCGTCAGGTTTTCGGCGTGCCGCCGCGCTGATTGATCGACACCCAGATATTCGGGTTCTGCTGCGACTGGCGCTTCAGGAAATAATAGCCGGTCGCGTTCCAGGGCCGGACTTCGTCGACCAGATTGTCGAGGACGAGGTCGCCCTTGTCGGTCTTCACCGTCAGGATGGTGTGACCTTCATTGTTCAGGTCGCGCACCACCGTCATCAGCAGCGCCTGGCGTGGGAATCCCGCTTCCATGAGAAGCTTGCGCTTGTAGAGCGCATAGATCTTGCAGTCGCCCTTGCCGTCCACCGGATAGTCCCAGTGGTCCATCATCGTGCCCCAGTGATCGTAGTTGCTGACGGGCTTGATGGCGCGGTTCGCCTTTTGGTTTATCCGCTTGAGGGTGCGCAGGTTCTGGGCGCTCAGCTTGACGCTCGTCGCCGGCAGAGCCGCCACTTTGCACTCTTTCGGCCGGCGGTGGCAGAAATCGAGCCAGCCATAGGGAACGCTGGTGCGTCCTCCGACCGCGGCGGAGCGGACCGTATCCGCGGAAGATTGCGTCGATGGCCGGTTGAACAACGTCGACTGCGCCGCCGCCGGGTCGGCAGATAGGGACGTCGCGCCGATCAACGAAACAAGGCCAAGGAGGAAAGAAGAGGTCAGGACGCCAGGGGAACGCAACAATGCCAGACACCACCGCAACGAGAAGACTGGCGATGAGTTAATGCGGAAACGCCGGCCAAGGCAATTGAACAATTAATAATTTGCTAACACGATCGTGTCCGTGTCCGGCGGGGGCCGCTACGCCTCTTGCAGATTGGTATCAATCGCGGGCATGGCGCCGCTGCGCTTCGTCAAGGACGCTCGCGTGCAAGTCTTGCAGCGTTTTTGGCACGCCACTGTGCGGCAGGATGCCAAACACCTGCTCCGGCCGCGTCGGGGCAAAAGCCTGCTCCGGTCTCAGAAGAACGCCCTCCGGCGTGTCTTCGACCTGGAGGCGCGTACCAGCGCCCCAGTCCCGCCGTTTTCAGATCGCGCTGGGCAGGGTCATCCGTCCCTGGTCGAGACGGTCGTTATGAATTTTTCGGAGCCGGTCATTAGCTTAACAATACCGGAATCGTTCCTTTGCCTCAAACCCGGGTGCCGCCCACCGTCATCTGGTTCATCCTCAGATGCGGCTGGCCGACGCCGACGGGCACGCCCTGTCCGGCCTTGCCGCACATGCCGATGCCGTTGTCGAGCTTCATGTCGTTGCCGACCATGGTCACGCGATGCATGGCGTCGGGTCCGTTGCCGATAAGCATCGCGCCCTTGATCGGCTGGGTCACCTTGCCGTCCTCGATCATGTAGGCCTCGGTGCAGCCGAAGACGAACTTGCCGGAGGTAATGTCGACCTGGCCGCCGCCGAAGGAGACGGCATAGATGCCGTTCTTGACCGAGGCGATGATCTCCTCTGGGTTCATGTCGCCCGCGGTCATGTAGGTGTTGGTCATGCGCGGCATCGGCTGGTGCGCGTAGCCCTCGCGCCGGCCGTTGCCGGTCGCCTTCATACCCATCAGGCGCGCGTTCTGGCGGTCCTGCATGTAGCCGACCAGCTTGCCGTCCTCGATCAAGACGTTGCGCGCCGAAGGCGTGCCTTCGTCGTCGACGGTGAGCGAGCCGCGACGCTCGGCGATCGTGCCGTCATCGACTACTGTGACGCCCTTTGCCGCGACCTGCTGACCCATCAGGCCGGCGAAGGCCGACGTCTTCTTGCGGTTGAAATCGCCTTCCAGGCCATGGCCGACCGCCTCGTGCAGCATCACCCCCGGCCAGCCGCTGGAGAGCACGATATCGAAGGTGCCGGCCGGCGCCGGAACGGCCTCGAGATTGACCAGCGCCTGCCGCAGCGCCTCGCGCGCTGCATGCTTCCAGCTCTCCTCGGTAAGGAACTCGCCGAAGCTCTTGCGGCCGCCCATGCCGTAGGAGCCGCTCTCCTGGCGATCACCATCGCCGACAACCACCGAGACGTTGATCCTGACCAAGGGACGGATGTCGCGCACCACCTGGCCGTCGCCACGCACGATCTCGACGTGCTGCCAGGATGCGGCGAGCGAGGCCGTCACCTGGCGCACGCGCGGATCGGCGGCGCGCAGCCAGGCGTCGATCTCCTGCAACAGCTTGGCCTTGGCCTCGAAACTGGGCGAGGGGATGGGGTTCTCGTCGCCATAGAGGTGGCGATTGGTGCGCGCGGGCGCTGCGGCAAGCGTTCCGGAATAGCCGCCCTTGACCGCCGAGACCGCGTCGGCCGCGCGCAACAGTGAGGCTTCAGACAAGTCGCTCGAATGCGCATAGCCGCTCGCCTCGCCGGCGACGGCGCGCAGCCCAAAGCCCTGGTCGGTGTTGAAATTGGCCGTCTTCAGCCGGCCATTGTCGAACATCAGCGCTTCGCTCTCGCTGTATTCGAGGAACAACTCGCCGTCGTCGGCGCCCTTGATGGTGTCGGCGACGATCTCTTTGACGCGGTCGTCGGAAATGTCGAATTGGCCGATCAGGCTGTTCATGGCAAGGCTGTCCGCTGGCGGTTTCGTCTTCCCCGATGTAGGGGCGAAGTGAGGTCAAGACAATCGCCAGCGTTCACACGGGATCGTCATCGCCGTGGGCCGACCGACCGCATTGCAACCGCCAGGCTCAGGGCAGGGCGGCGAAGCCTTCGCCGAATCCCTTGAGATCGACGGGAATGCCGATGCCTTCCTCGGGCGTCTGAAAGACGATGAAGGTGGCCGAGGTGCCGTTCTTCAGCGTGTCGAGCAGCGGCTTCTCGAGGATCACTTCCGCATAGCAGCCATCCTGGAAGCAGCGCACGAAATAGGCGCGGCCGATATCCTTGCCGTCGACATTGAGGCCAAGCCCGTTGGGCAAGAGCACGCCGAGCGGCGCCAGCACCCGCAGGATCTCGGCCTTGTTGTCGGCGGTGCGCAGCACCACCACCGAAAGCCCCATTTCCGGACGGTCCTCGGCGACGACATTCTGCATCATCACGCATTGCTCGGAGGTCGCGCCGGCCGGCGTGTCGCAGATGATCGACCACGCGCCATGCGTCGACTTGACCGTGCCGCTGGGCGGCGCTGCGGTCTGAGGTGGCGCGGCGTTCGCCGCGCTGGCGCCAAGCAAGGCGGCAAGGAAGACGACCTTCGCCAGGGGTCTCGAAAGCCAGGAAGTCATGACGGCTCCATTGCGAATCACGGCACTTTAAGCTGCGCCAAGGCCAAGTAAAGGACGAGACCGTCGCCGGCCCGCCCAGATACCGGCAATTACGCGCTTTTCCAGAGCAAATTCGCCCGAATTGCGACCGTCCGCCACGCGACGCGGCGATGGCAGGGGATGCCCTTCGGGCTGCGCGCAAAAATGCCGCACGGCTTCGTCCGCTCCTTCCTTGCAGAGGGAATTAGAGTATGGTTTGAACCACCTTAGGGACAGACCGGGATTCCCCATCCCGGCGTCGTTCGTTATTGGTGCGATCCGATCGCAGGAAGTGGGAGACGAGAGGGCGATGAGAAAATTCCAGGCAAGCGCCAAATTGATGGCAGGTGCTGCAGCCGCAGGCGCGCTCTTCTCCAGCGTATCCGCCTACGCGGATCAGCCGCGGCCTTGGGAGACCGCCTTCCAGGCACCGGCGACCGATATGATGCGACAGATCGAGTGGTTCGGGAACTACACGATGTGGTTCGTCGTCCCGATCACAATCCTGGTGCTGGCACTGCTTGCCGTTTGCGTCCTGAGGTTCCGCGCCAGCGTGAATCCGGTTCCTTCCAGGACCAGCCACAACACCCTCATCGAGGTGATCTGGACGGTCGGGCCGGTCATCGTGCTGTTGCTCATCGCTATCCCGTCGTTCCAGCTGCTCACCGCGCAATACACGCCGCCTGAGGAAGCCAAGCTCACCGTCAAGGCGACCGGCAACCAGTGGAACTGGGACTACGAATATCAGGTCGACAAGAGCTTCTCCTTCAACTCGGCGATCCTTCAGGATGGTGATCGCGCCAAGGCCGGCAAGGAAGACCGCGCTCTCTATCCGCGCCTGCTCGCCGTCGACAACGAGCTGGTGGTGCCGGTCAACACCATGACCCGCGTGCTGATCACCGCCACCGACGTCATCCACTCCTTCGCCGTGCCGTCCTTCGGCATCAAGATGGACGCCGTGCCCGGCCGCACCAACGAGACCTGGTTCAAGGCCGAGAAGGAAGGCCTCTATTACGGCCAGTGCTCACAGCTCTGCGGCAAGGATCACGCCTTCATGCCGATCGCGGTTCGCGTCGTGTCCGATGCGCAGTTCAAGACCTGGCTGGAGACGGCCAAGACCGACGTGCCCGCCGCCAACAAGGCGCTGATGGCCGAGATCGATGGTACCAACAAGGTAGCGGCCGCTGGCAACTGATGCCGCGGGTTAGCAAGAATTAGGGAACGGAGCCGAATATGGCAGAGGCTGCAGCTCACGACCACCACGACCACAGGCCGCATGGCTGGGTCCGCTGGGTGTACTCGACCAACCACAAGGACATCGGCACGCTCTACCTGATCTTCGCGATCATCGCCGGCATTGTCGGCGGCGCGCTCTCGGTCGCCATCCGCATGGAGCTGCAGGAGCCGGGCATCCAGATCTTCAGCGGCCTGGCGCAGATGGTCTACGGCATGCAGGGCGATGCCGCCATCGACGGCGGCAAGAGCATGTACAATGCCTTCGGCGCCGCGCACGGCCTGATCATGATCTTCTTCATGGTGATGCCGGCCCTGATCGGCGGCTTCGCCAACTGGATGGTGCCGATCATGATCGGCGCGCCGGACATGGCCTTCCCGCGCATGAACAACATCTCCTTCTGGCTGCTGCCGCCGGCCTTCATCCTGCTTCTCAGCTCGATGTTCGTGCCGAGCGCGCCCGGCGCGTTCGGCGTCGGCGGTGGCTGGACGATCTATCCGCCGCTCTCGACCTCCGGCCAGCCTGGCCCGGCGATGGATCTTGCGATTCTGTCGATCCACATCGCCGGCGCCTCGTCGATCCTCGGCGCGATCAACTTCATCACCACCATCTTCAACATGCGCGCGCCCGGCATGACGATGCACAAGATGCCGCTGTTTGCCTGGGCGGTGCTGATCACGGCCTTCCTGCTACTGCTCTCGCTGCCGGTTCTGGCGGGCGCCATCACCATGCTGCTCACCGACCGCAACTTCGGCACCTCCTTCTTCGTGCCGGACAATGGCGGCGACCCGATCCTGTTCCAGCACCTGTTCTGGTTCTTCGGCCACCCCGAGGTGTACATCCTGATCCTGCCGGGTTTCGGCATCATCAGCCACATCGTCTCGACCTTCTCGAAGAAGCCCGTCTTCGGCTATCTCGGCATGGCCTACGCCATGGTCGCGATCGGCGCCGTCGGCTTCATCGTCTGGGCGCACCACATGTACACGACCGGCCTGTCGCTCGACACGCAGCGCTATTTCGTGTTTGCCACCATGGTCATCGCGGTGCCGACCGGCGTGAAGATCTTCTCCTGGATCGCCACGATGTGGGGCGGCTCGATCTCCTTCAAGCCGCCGATGCTGTGGGCGCTGGGCTTCATCTTCCTGTTCACGATCGGTGGCGTCACCGGCGTTCAGCTCGCCAATGCCGGCCTCGACCGCTCGCTGCACGACACCTATTTCGTGATCGCCCATTTCCACTACGTGCTGTCGCTGGGCGCGGTGTTCGCCATCTTCGCCGGCTGGTACTATTGGTTCCCGAAAATGACCGGCTACATGTACTCGCCGATGATCGCCAACACCCACTTCTGGGTCACCTTCGTCGGCGTCAACCTGATCTTCTTCCCGCAGCACTTCCTCGGTCTCGCCGGCATGCCGCGCCGCACCGTCGACTATCCGGACGCGTTCGCCGGCTGGAACATGGTCTCATCCTACGGCTCCTACATCGCGGCCGTCGGCGTTGCGATCTTCCTCTATGGCGTGTTCGAGGCTTTCCAGAAGAAGCGCGTCGCTGGCGCCAATCCGTGGGGCGAGGGTGCCACCACGCTCGAATGGCAGCTGCCTTCGCCGCCGCCGTTCCACCAGTGGGAACAGCTGCCGAAGATCAAGTAAGGCGGCTGCCCGAAATACGAGGCCGCCGGAGAGCCGGCGGTCTTGGCCAACGGAATGATGGACTTTAAGTACGCATGGCTCTTGCCGACCACAAATTGATGGAGGAAGTTGGCTTTCGCATGTCGGAAGCCACCGCGGGCGATTTCTTCGCTCTCCTCAAGCCGCGCGTCATGTCGCTGGTCGTCTTCACGGCCTTTGTCGGCATGGTCGCGGCGCCCGTCGCCATCAATCCGCTGCTGGCGGTGATCGCTATCCTGGCGATCGCGATCGGCGCCGGCGCCTCGGGCGCGCTCAACATGTGGTACGACGCCGATATCGACGCGGTGATGACAAGAACCGCCGGCCGTCCGGTGCCGGCTGGGCGCGTCACGCCGGGTGAGGCGCTGAGCTTCGGCCTGGTGCTCTCCGCGCTGTCGGTGATGACGCTGGGCGTCCTCATCAACTGGCTGTCGGCCGCGCTTCTTGCCTTCACCATCTTCTTCTACGCCGTCGTCTACACGATGTGGCTGAAGCGCTGGACGCCGCAGAACATCGTCATCGGCGGCGCCGCCGGCGCCATCCCGCCGGTGATCGGCTGGGCCGCGGTGACCGGATCGGTCAGCCTCGAAAGCCTGATCCTGTTCCTGATCATCTTCCTGTGGACGCCGCCGCATTTCTGGGCGCTGGCGCTGTTCAAGTCGGACGACTACGCCCGCGCCGGCATCCCGATGATGCCGAACGTCGCCGGCCAGGCCTCGACCCGTCGCCAGATCTTTGCCTATGCGTTGATCCTGGCGCCGGTCGGCGTGCTGCCCTGGCTGCTCGGCTACACCACGGCTGCCTATGGGATTGTCTCCGTCGCGCTCGGCCTGGGCTTCGTCTGGTATGCCTGGAAGGTGCTGGGCATGAGCGACGACGACCGGGCGATGAAGCCGGCCAAGGCGCTGTTCGGCTATTCGCTGCTCTATCTCTTCGCAATCTTCGCCGCCTATCTCGTCGACAGCGTGGTCGGGCGCGCCCTCGTCATGGGGGGAACATGATCGTGGCCGACAAGAACCTCGAACTGGTCACCTTGACCGAACGCCAGCGGAAGGCGCGGCGCAACCGCTCCGTCGCCATCGGCGTCGCGCTCGCCGCGCTCGTCATCATCTTCTACATCGCCACCATCGTGCGCTTCGGCCACCATGCCTCGGGCCTGATGCCCACGAATTTGATGTGAGGCGGCGATGAGCGTCGAGACCAGACCCGTCAGGAAGAACAGCAACCGCATCGTTGTGGCGGTCTGCCTGGCCTTCTTCACCGGCATGGTCGGCATGGCCTATGCGGCGGTGCCGCTCTACAAGATGTTCTGCCAGGTCACCGGTTATGGCGGCACGACGCAGCGCGCCGAGAAGCAATATGCCGGCCGCGTGCTCGACCGCGACATCACCATCCGCTTCGATGCCAACACCAACGGCATTCCGTGGCAGTTCGAGCCCGTCGCGCGCTCGGTGACGATCAAGATCGGCGAGACCACGCAGGCGCATTACAGCGCCACCAACAAGTTCGATCGCCCCATCACCGGCCGCGCCTCCTTCAACGTGCAGCCGGAAATGGCCGGCGCCTATTTCAACAAAGTGGAGTGCTTCTGCTTCACCGACACGACGCTGAAGCCCGGCGAGACGCTGGACATGCCGGTCGTGTTCTATGTCGATCCAGACATCGTCAACGTGCCGGAACTGAAGGACTTGAAGACCATCACCCTGTCCTACACGATGTTCCCGGTCGAGAAGAAACAGCCGGTCGCCTCGTCCGCGCCGGCCGCTGGCAAAAACAGCAACAAAGTTCCAGATTCCGAAGCAAGCCTCGGGGGTTGATATGGCAGACGCGCACGCAAAACCGAACCACGACTACCATCTCGTCAATCCCAGCCCCTGGCCTTTCCTGGGCTCGATCGGCGCGCTGGTCACGGCCGTCGGCGGCGTTTGCCTGATGCAGTATCTCAAGGCCGGCAACTTCCCGGTCTTCGGCCACAACATCGCCAATCCGTGGCTGTTCTTCATCGGCCTGATCATCGTGCTTTACACGATGTTCGCCTGGTGGTCGGACACCATCAAGGAAGCGCATGAGGGCCACCACACGCGCGTCGTGTCGCTGCACCTGCGCTACGGCATGATCATGTTCATCGCCTCCGAGGTGATGTTCTTCGTCGCCTGGTTCTGGGCTTTCTTCGACGCCAGCCTGTTCCCGGGCGAAGCCGCGCAATATGCGCGCACCACCTTCACCGGCGGCGTCTGGCCGCCGAAGGGCCTGGAGGTTCTCGATCCCTTCCACCTGCCGCTCTACAACACCATCATTCTGCTCTTATCGGGCACGACGGTGACCTGGGCGCACCACTCGCTGCTGCACGGCGACCGCAAGGGCCTGATCAACGGCCTGGTGCTGACCGTCGGCCTCGGCATGCTGTTCACCATGGTGCAGGCCTACGAGTACATGCACGCGCCCTTCGCGTTCAAGGATTCCATCTACGGCGCCACCTTCTTCATGGCGACCGGTTTCCACGGCTTTCACGTCATCATCGGCACCATCTTCCTGCTCGTCTGCCTGGTGCGCGCGATGCGCGGCGATTTCACTCCGAAGCAGCATTTCGGCTTCGAAGCGGCGGCCTGGTACTGGCATTTCGTCGACGTGGTGTGGCTGTTCCTGTTCAGTTGCATCTATGTCTGGGCGTCGAACGGAGCGATGATCGAAGCCCATTAAATCAACGGCTTCGGAATTCCCAAAAGGGCGGCTGCGGCGACGTGGCCGCCTTATCTTTTGCGCGGAATGCTATAGGATGCCCGACATGAGCGAAGACAAGGCAATCGAAGACAAGGCGATCGAAGACAGGGCGATCTGGCCGCCCATCGACCCGGTCTCGGCCGGCCTGCACGGCCGCTGCCCGCGCTGCGGCGAGGGCAAGCTGTTCTCCGGTTTCCTCACCGTCGGCAAGCGCTGCTACAATTGCGGGCTCGACTATTCCTTCGCCGATGCCGGCGACGGCCCGGCCGTCTTCGTCATCCTGATCATCGGCTTCATCGTCGTCGGTCTGGCGCTGTGGACGGAAGTGACGCTCAGCCCGCCGCTCTGGCTGCATTTCATATTGTGGATACCGCTGGCGCTTGTGCTGTGCCTGACGGCGCTGCGCTTGATCAAGGGCGTGCTGATCACCCTGCAATATTCGAAGAAGGCTGCGGAAGGCAGGCTGGACAGCAGCCGATGAGCGGCGCGACCGGTTCGGCTGCCGGCCCTTCGCGGCCGCGCTCGGTATTGCTGCTTGGGCTCAGCCTTGTCCTGTTCGCCATTCTCCTCGGTCTCGGCACCTGGCAGGTTGAGCGCCTGCACTGGAAGGAAGGGCTGCTCGAGACCATCGACAGGCGCACGCATGCGGCACCTCTGCCGCTGGCGGAGGTCGAGAAGGAATTCGCTGCCTCCCACGATGTCGATTACACACCGGTGACGGTGACCGGCACGTTCCTGCATCAGGGCGAGCGGCACTTCTTTTCGACCTGGGAAGGCGACACCGGCTTCAATGTCTACACGCCCCTGCGGCTCGACGACGGCCGCTTCGTGCTCGTCAATCGCGGGTTCGTTCCCTACGACCTCAAGGATCCGGCCAAGCGCCAGCAGGGTGAAGTCGCCGGCAAGGTGACGGTGACCGGGCTTGCCCGCAATCCGCTGCCGGAAAAGCCCTCGATGATGCTGCCCGACAACGATGTCGCCAAGAACGTCTTCTACTGGAAGGACCGCGACGCCATGGCCTCGAGCGCCGGCCTTCCGGCGGGCGCCGTGCTGGTGCCGTTCTTCGTCGATGCCGACAGGACGCCGAATCCCGGCGGCCTGCCGGTCGGCGGCGTCACCATTATCGATCTGCCGAACAACCATTTGCAATATGCCGTCACCTGGTACGGCCTGGCGGCCGCCCTTGCCGCGGTGCTGATCCTCAGGCTTCGCCGCCCGGCGAAGGAAGGGTGAGCGCCGCCGCTCTTGACAGAGCCGGGCCGCACGCCTCATTTCGCCTCCAGCTTTCCCACTGAACCGGCCCGTTTTGATGATTGAGAAAAAGCCACCGCTGACGATCAGGCTCTGCCAGCCGCGCGGCTTCTGCGCCGGCGTCGACCGCGCCATCCAGATCGTCGTGCTGGCGCTGAAGAAATACGGCGCGCCGGTCTATGTCCGCCACGAGATCGTGCACAACCGCTATGTCGTCGAGGGGCTGCAGAGCCTGGGTGCGGTGTTCATCGAGGAATTGTCCGAAATCCCGGCGGAGCATCGCCAGTCGCCGGTTGTCTTTTCCGCGCATGGCGTGCCGAAATCGGTGCCGGCCGACGCCGAGGCGCGCAACCTGTTCTACCTCGACGCCACCTGTCCGCTGGTGTCGAAGGTGCATAAGCAGGCGATGCGCCACCAGCGGCTTGGACGCCATGTGCTGCTGATCGGTCATGCCGGCCACCCTGAGGTGATCGGCACCATGGGGCAACTGCCGGAGGGTGCCGTGACCCTGATCGAGACCGAGGCTGATGCAGCAACCTTCGTGCCGGCGGATCCGGCGGCGCTTGGCTTCGTCACCCAGACGACGCTGTCGGTCGAGGACACCGCCGGCATCATCCGGGCGCTGCAGGAGCGCTTCCCGGAGCTTCACGCCCCGGCGGCCGAATCGATCTGCTATGCCACCACCAACCGCCAGGAGGCGGTGAAGGAAACGGCTGCCGGCGCCGACCTCTTCCTCGTCGTCGGCGCGCCGAACTCGTCCAACTCGCGGCGCCTTGTCGAAGTGGCGGAGCGCGCGGGTGCCGCAATGTCGCTTCTCGTGCAGCGGGCTTCCGAAATTCCGTGGGATGAGATCGGCGAGATTTCGACGCTCGGCCTGTCGGCCGGCGCCTCGGCGCCGGAAATCATCGTCGACGAGATCATCGACGCATTCCGGCAGCGCTTCGACGTCACCATCGATCTGGCCATCACGGCCACCGAAACGGAGGACTTTCCGGTGATGCGGGTGTTGCGCGATGTCGAACTGACGGCGGCCGACATGGCCTTCGTCAATGGAGCCGCGTAAACCCCAATGGCTGTCTACACCGACGTCAACGAAAACGAGCTCAGCGCATTCCTGAAAGCCTATCCGGTGGGCGAACTCCTATCATACAAGGGCATCGCCGAGGGCACCGAGAACTCGAATTTCCTCGTCCACGCCTCCACGGGTTCCTACATCCTGACGCTCTACGAGAAGCGCGTCGACAAGGCCGATCTGCCGTTTTTCCTCGGTCTGATGGGCCATCTCGCGCGAAAAGGCATTTCCTGTCCGCTTCCGGTCACCGCGCATGACGGCACCGTCATCGGCACGCTTGCCGGCCGGCCGGCCGTCATCATCACCTTCCTCGAAGGCCTGTCGCTGAGACGCCCGACGGCGGCGCATTGCGGCGAGGTCGGCAAGGCGTTGGCCGCGCTCCATCTCGCCGGCCGGGATTTCCCGATGAAGCGGCCGAACGCGCTTGCCATCGATGGCTGGCGCAAGCTCTGGGCCGCGTCGCGCGACCGCGCCGACGAGGTCGAGCCGGGGCTGGCGGCGGAGGTCGACGCCGACTTCCTCGATTTCGAGCGCAACTGGCCGGCAAGCCTGCCGCAGGGCATCATCCATGCCGATCTCTTCCCGGACAATGTCTTCTTCCTCGGCGAGAAGCTGTCGGGCCTGATCGACTTCTATTTCGCCTGCGACGACCTCTACGCCTATGATGTCGCCACCTGCCTCAACGCATGGTGCTTCGAGAAGGACTTTTCCTTCAACCTCACCAAGGGGACCGCGCTCCTTGCCGGCTACCAGTCGGTACGGCCGCTGCAGGCAGACGAGAAGGCGGCGCTGCCGATGCTGGCGCGCGGCTCGGCGCTGCGCTTCATGCTGACAAGGCTCTATGACTGGCTGACCATTCCCAACGGCGGCCTGGTGATGAAGCGCGATCCGACCGAATATATCCGCCGCATGCGCTTTCACCGGGCGATCAAGTCGCCCTCCGAATACGGACTGACATGAACAAGCAAGTCGAGATATTCACCGACGGCGCCTGCTCGGGCAATCCCGGGCCCGGCGGCTGGGGCGCGGTGTTGCGCTATAATGGCGTCACCAAGGAACTGTCGGGCGGCGAGGCCGAGACCACCAACAACCGCATGGAATTGCTTGCCGCTATCACCGCGCTCAATGCGCTGAAGGAAGCCTGCACGGTCGATCTTTATACCGACAGCAAATACGTCATGGACGGCATCTCCAAGTGGATCCATGGCTGGAAGAAGAACGGCTGGAAGACCGGCGACAGGAAGCCGGTCAAGAACGGCGAGCTCTGGCAGGCGCTCGACGAGGCCAACAGGCGCCACAAGGTCATTTGGCGTTGGGTGAAGGGCCATGCCGGCCATCCCGAGAACGAGCGCGCCGACGAGCTGGCAAGACAAGGCATGGCGCCGTTCAAGCCGAAGTCGGCGCGGCCGGCACCGGTTGCAAGTGCGCCGAAACCCGAAGGCGCTCCGGCCAGAAAACCATCGCCCCGACGCTCGACCCAGAGCTACTGACGCGCCGACTTCTCTATCGGATCAGCAGCGCCGTGGAGAACAGGCCGAGCGCGAACACCGTGTGCGAGACGAGGTTCAGTGTGCGCACCAGCATCGGATTGGGCAGTTTGGAAGCTGCCCAGCCGGCGCCCATGCCGGGCGCCAACAGGAACCAGCCGGCGCCGACGGTGACGATGCCGAGGATGAAGGCCGGCAGGAAGGTCGGCGCGGCCAGCCAGCCGGCTCCCGCAAGCACGACCAGGATGACGCCGTAAAGGATGCCGACGAGATAGTGGAATGCCCAGCCCAGCGCCTTCTCATGGGAGTAAGGCGTGGCCTGGCCGATATCGTCGTGGAACACCTTCTCGGGCAGGTGCCGTACCCAGCGTCCGACCAGGCCCCAATTCGGCCGCGGCAGGCCGAAGGCCTTGTTGAGGATAATCGCCCAGACGTCCATGAAGACCGTGGCGCCGATGCCGATCGCGACGGCGCGCCAGACGATATCGAGCATCAGAGTTGCTCGAGGATCTTGGCCGCGCCGCTCTCGTCGACACCCGGCTTGGTTTCGACATTGAGCGCCGTGACCTTGCCGTCGTCGACGATCATCGAAAAGCGCTTCGAGCGCAGCCCCATGCCGTTCGCGGAAAGATCATTGTCGAGGCCGACCGCCTTGGCGAAATCGCCGCTGCCGTCGGCGAGGTAGAGGATCTTGCCTTCGCCGCCGGTGAAGCGCGCCCAGGCGCCCATGACATGGACGTCGTTGACCGAGACGACCGCAATGGTGTCGACGCCGCGCGCCAGGATGGCGTCGTGGTTCTCCAGATAACCCGGCAGATGGTTGTTGCTGCAGGTCGGCGTGAAGGCGCCGGGTACGCCGAACAGCACCACCTTCTTGCCGGCGAAGATTTCAGCGCTGGTCATCGGCTTGGCGCCGTCGGCGGTCATCACCTTGAAAGTCGCATCGGGCAGTTTTTCGCCAACCGAAATGGTCATGGGATTCCTCGCTTGGAGATTGGGAAGGATCTGTGCCTGCGTATCGGACCGAGCGGCTTCCCGCAACCGTTGACCAAGCCTGGATCAAGGGAAAGGCAGCAGCCCGTCGACCGAACCCTCGGTGCTTGTCAGCGTGTAATAGAGCCCGCCATCCGTGGGTGTCGCCGACGGCCGGTCAAGGATCGGCACGGTGAAGACGAGTTTGCCGTCCTTCTCGCTGCGCACCGGCGCGCCGAACATGTAGTCGCGCTCGCCGGCGATGAAGAAATCGACCGAATCCAGGTCTCCGGGGGACCGGGCCTCGACGATAAGGGTCTCGTGGTCGCCGGGTAGCACGCGGATGCCGAAATCGGGCCGTGCTGGCGAGGGCAGCGTTGCAAGCGCCGTCTTCACCAGCGCCGCGTCCGTGGCGTTGTCCGGATCGGACGCCGGATCGACGCTGAGCCGGGTCTGCACCGGAATGCAGATCGTCTCGCATATGCCGAGGAAGACGTTGGCGTCGATCGTCGCCGGCTGGTCGGGCGACGACAGCGTGAAGGTCACCGGCAGCGACACGGGGCGGTCGTAGCCGGCCCATTTGCCGTAGCCGTCGTCGTGGCGCTGCGGCGGCGGAAACGACAGCCTTGCATCGGCGATGTTGGTGCTGGCCGAGATGTCGAGCTGCGGCGGCACGCCGGCGTCACCGGGGTCGCGCCAGTAGGTTTTCCAGCCTGGCTTCAGGGCAATGTCGAGCACGCCGTGGATCTTGCCGGCCTCGTCGGGCTTGCCGCTGGTCACCAGCCGCACTTTGCCGCCTTCGCTGTTGTACCAGGCCGAGGACGAGGCCTCGGCCGGCAGGCCCGCTCCCAGGCCGATGACGGCGCCGAGCGCCACAATGTTCAGGTATCGCATGGCGGTGATTTGATCGCCCGTTCTTGGCCGCGCAATGATTTCATGTTCCTGCCGGTATCATATTTGCGTGACATCCGGCAGCCTGACCATCTTTTCGGCGCGGCGGAAACGGGTTACGCTCAACGTCATGGACTTGTTGCGCCACAAAAAGATGGCCGCGGGGCGCGGCTTTCTCGACGATCAGTTCCTGATTGCCATGCCCGGCATGAAGGACGACCGTTTCACGCGCTCGGTCATCTATATCTGCGCCCACAGCGACGAGGGCGCCATGGGCCTGATCATCAACCAGACGCAGCAGATGCTGTTCCCGGACCTTCTGGTGCAGCTTGGCATCGTGAACGAGCAGGAAGCGATCCGCTTGCCGGCGCATGCCCGCGACTTCGTCGTGCGCAATGGCGGGCCGGTCGATCGCAGCCGCGGCTTCGTGCTGCATTCCGGCGACTATCGCGTGGAATCCTCGCTCAGCGTCTCCGACGACATCTGCCTGACCGCCACGGTCGACATTCTGCGCGCCATCTCGACGGGCCGCGGGCCGCGTCATGCGCTGATGGCGCTCGGTTACTCCGGCTGGGGCGCCGGCCAGCTCGAAAGCGAGATCGCCGAGAATGGCTGGCTGACCTGCCCGGCGACGCCCGAACTGTTGTTCGACGCCGACATCGAGCGCAAATACGACCGTATCCTTGCCTCGATCGGCATCGATCTCGCCCATTTGAGCGCCGCCGCCGGCCACGCGTGACCTAAGCCTGCGTCAGCGGATATTGCTCCCTCAGCGTCTTCAGCACCTGGTCGCCGGGCATCGGCGCGCCGAACATGAAGCTCTGGACATATTCGCAGCCCATTTGGCGCAGCTCCAGCGCGTCGCTCTCGTCGGAGATGCCCTCAGCCACGACCGACAGGCCGAGTTCATGCGCCATGTTGACCATGGATTTCAGCAGCACCGCCCTCTTCGGCGTGGCGTCGTCGACGAAGCTCCTGTCGATCTTGATCGTGTCGAAGGGGAAGCGCGTCAGATAAGAGAGCGAGGAATAGCCGGTGCCGAAATCGTCGAGCGACAGTCCGATGCCGAGTTGTTTCAGTTTACTCAGCACATGCGCGGTCTGCTCGGGATTGTCCATCACCAAAGATTCGGTGAGCTCGAGCCGGAAGCAGCGCGGCTTCAGATTGGCGCGCGCGATGACCGAACGCACGTCGCTGACCAGGTCGCGGCGGATGAGCTGCCGGCTGGACAGGTTGACTGAAACCGACAGCGGCGCGTCGCCGATCTGTTTTTGCCAGGTGGCGAGATCCTCGGCCGCCTGCTGCATGGCGAACAGCCCGAGCTGCACGATCAACCCGCAATTTTCGGCCACCGGGATGAAATCTCCCGGCGGTATCATGCCGCGCCGCGGATGGTCCCAGCGCAATAGCGCCTCGAAGCCGGCGACGCTGCCGTCCTCCAGCCGCACGATCGGCTGGTAGGCGAGCGTGAACTCGCGCCGCTCGATGGCGCGGCGAAGGTCGGATTCGAACTGCAGCCGGTCGGTGCCGACGGTGCGGAAGGCCGGCCGGAACGGCTCGATCCTGTCGCCGCCGAAACGCTTGGCCTGGTGCATGGCAAGCTCGGCGTCCTTGACCATGTCCTCGGACGAGGTTTGCGCCGTCGTCCAGGTGATCAGGCCGATCGAGGCGGTGAGCACGATCTCGCGCTTGGCGAAGGTGATCGGGTTGTTGATCGCATGCTTGATCGCGTCGGCCATGGCGGCGATGCGGGCCGGATCCTGCTCCGACAACAGCATCAGCGCGAACTGGTCGCCGGCAAAGCGCGACAGCGAATCCTTGGGCTTCAAGAGCCGGTGCAGCCGGCGCGCGATGGTGAGCAGGATGGTGTCGCCGGCGGAAATGCCAAGCCCGTCATTGACCTGCTTGAAGCGGTCGATGTCGATGACGAACACCGTCGGGCGCACCTTGTCCTCGGTGCGGGCGATCGAGATGATCGCCTCCAGCCGGTTCATGAACAGCTCGCGGTTCGGCAGGCCGGTGAGGTTGTCGTGCACGGCGTCGTGCAGCAGCCTTTCCTCGGACTTCTTCTGCTCGGTGACATCGACCATCGTGCCGACGCAGCGGATCACTTCACCGTCCGACCCGATCACCGGCCGCGCCCTGAGCGAAAACCAGTGATAATGGCCGTCGGCGCCGCGCAGGCGGAAATTCTGCGCCACCCGGCCGCGGCGGTGCTCCAGCACCACGTCGAGCGTTGTGCGGAACGTGTCGCGGTCGTCGGCATGCAGCACCGGCAGCCAGTTGCGGGCCGCGCCCGACAGGCTGTTGGGGGCGAGGCCGAGCTGAATGCTAATGTCGGGCTTGGTCACCACGCGGTCGCGCAGCACGTCCCAGTCCCATACGATATCGCCCGATCCGGCGACCGCGAGCGCCTGGCGCTCGAGGTCGGAGAAGAGGCCCTGGTGCAGCGCGCCGCCGGCAAAGGCGTGCTGCATGACGGTGAAGCCGATCAGAAGGATGATCAGGATCAGGCCGCCGCCCAGCGCCGGCTGGGCGATGTCGTTGTCCAGCATGCCGGTGATTGCCATCCACGAGCCGCACAGCCACAAGAGCACCATGACCCAGCTGGGCACCAGCATGATGGCGCGGTCATAACCGCGAATGCCAAGGAAGATGATGAGGCCGAGCCCGGTGAGCGCGGTGGCGGCAAAGGAGATGCGGGCGATACCGGCGGCGACCGCCGGATCGACGATCGCCACCCCGGCGATCAGAAGCAGACCGAGGATCCACACTAGCGCGCCGTAGCTGAAATGGCCGTGCCATCGGTTGAGGTTGAGATAGGCGAACAGGAACACCACGAAGGTCGCCGCCAAGGCCACCTCGGTGCCGGCCCGCCACATCTGCTCGTTGCCGGGCGATATCTCGATGACCTTGTTGAGGAAGCCGAAATCGACGCAGATATAGGCGAGCACCGCCCAGGCGAGTGCTGCCGTGGCGGGGAACATCGAGGTTCCCTTGACCACGAACAGGATGGTCAGGAACAGCGCCAGCAGGCCGGCAATGCCGATGACGATGCCGCGGAACAGCGTGTAGGAATTGACCGAGTCCTTGTAGGATTCCGGATCCCACAGATAGACCTGCGGCAGCTTCGGCGAGGCGAGCTCGGCGATGAAGGTGACCACCGTTCCAGGGTTCAGCGTCACCCGGAACACGTCGGCGTCGGGGCTGGTCTGGCGGTCGAGCGCGAAACCTTCGCTGGGCGTGATCGCCGCAATGCGGGTCGAACCGAGATCCGGCCAGAAGATGCCGGAATTCACCAGGCGGAAATGCGGCGCGACGATCAGCCGGTCGAGCTGCTGGTCGGTAGTGTTGGCGAGCGCGAACACCGCCCAGTCGCCGGTCGAGCGCGCATCATTGGCCTCCACTTCGATGCGCCGCACGATGCCGTCGGGGCCGGGCGCGGTCGAGACCTGGAAATTCTCGCCCTGGTTCCGGTAGATCGCGACGGCGCCCGAAAGGTCGAGCGCTTTATCGTCGCGGGCGATTTTGATCGGCTCGACGGCAAGGGCCGGCGCGGCTGCCGAGAGCGTGACGACGACCGCCAGGATGAGGGCGAACAGCGACGCGATTCGCGGAAAATTCGTCACATATCAGCCCTTCGTTCCATCATCCGGCGGATCGTCCGCGATCCGGGCGTAGAGGTAGTGATCCTGCCAGATGCCGTTGATCCTGAGATAGGATCGCAGAAGTCCTTCGCGCCGGAATCCGGCTTTTTCAAGCACGCGGATCGACCGGGCGTTGTCGGGAATACAGGCAGCCTCGATCCGGTGCAACCTCAGCGTATCGAAGGCAAAACGCGACACCACCTTGACCGCGTCGGTCATCAGCCCGCGGCCGCCGTAGCGTTCGCCGATCCAGTAGCCGATATGGCCGCTTTGCGCGACGCCGTGGCGGATGTTGCCGAGCGTGATGCCGCCGGCGAGCTTGCCGCTCTCCTTCTCGAAGATGAAGAAGGCGATGGCCGTGCCTTGCGCATAGTCCTCGCGGTAGCGGCCGATGCGCAGCCGCCAGGCGGTGCGGTCGAGCTCGTCCGGCTGCCAGCGCGGCTCCCACGGCTCCAGGAAGGCGCGGCTTTCGCCGCGCAGTTTCGACCATTCGCGATAGTCGTTGGTCAGCGGCACGCGAAGCGTGACCTTTTCGCCCTTCAGTGCCGGCAGGTCGCGGCGAAAGAAAGGGAGCGCGAACACGGCGCTTGTTCGGGGTTAGACGGCGAGCCTGCGGGCCGTCGTCTGCGGACCCGCAAGCGAATCGAGGATCGCCTCGTAGGGTGCCAGCGTGCCCACGGGGCCGACCGCCGTCAGCGTCGGCTTGGTCGAGAACAGCCGCGACGAGAGGTCAGTCAGCCGCTCGATGGTCAGCGCTGCCAGCCGCTCCATCAATTCCTCCTTGGCGATCGGCCGCCCGAACAGGAGCAACTGCCTGGCGATCTGCGAGGCGCGGCTTGCCGGGCTTTCGGCCGACATGATGAGGCCGGCGCGATATTGCGCGCGTGCCCGGTCGAGCTCTTCCTGCTGGATGCTTTCGCCGGCCTTCTGCAGTTCGCCGATGATGACCGGCACCAGCTTGGCGATATCGCTCTGCCCGGTCGCGGCATGCACGCCGAAAATGCCGGTGTCGGAAAAGCCCCAGTGGAAGGCATAGACCGAGTAGCACAGGCCGCGCTTCTCGCGCACCTCCTGGAACAGCCTCGACGACATGCCGCCGCCGAGGATCATCGACAGCACCTGCGAGGCGTAGAAGTCGCGCACATGGTAGGCGCGGCCCTCGAAGCCGAGCACGATCTGCGCGTCCATCAGGTCGCGGTCCTCGCGGAAGTCGCCGCCGACATATTGGGCGTATTGCGGGATGTTGCTCGAGGCCTTGGCGCGAAAGCCGCCGAGCTGCTTTTCGACCTCGCGCACGAAATTGTCGTGCTTGATGTCCCCTGCGGCCACGATCACCATGCGCTCGGCGCCGTATTGCCGTTCGATGAAGTCGTGCAACTGTTTCGAGGTGAAGGATTTGACCGTCTCCGGCGTGCCGAGGATCGAGCGGCCGATGGTCTGGTGGCGGAACGCGGTTTCGGTGAACCTGTCGAAGACGATGTCGTCTGGCGTGTCGTGCGCGGCGCCGATCTCCTGCAGGATCACATGCTGCTCGCGCTCCAGCTCTTCGGGGTCGAATTCCGACTCCTGCAGGATGTCGGCCAGGATATCGACCGCCAGCGGCACGTCGTCGGAGAGCACCCTGGCGTAGTAGGACGTCGTCTCGACGCTGGTGGCGGCATTGATCTCGCCGCCGACATTCTCGATTTCCGAGGCGATCTCGAAGGCGCTGCGCCGCTTGGTTCCCTTGAACGCCATATGCTCGAGCAGATGGGCCATGCCATGCTCTTCGTCGCGTTCATTGCGGGCGCCCGACTTGACCCAGGCACCAAGGGCAACGGATTCGAGGCTTGGAAGGGTTTCGGTGGCGACTGTCAGGCCGTTCGACAGACGGCTTACCTCAACACCCATATGGCAACTACTCCCTAACGGGCCGCCCGCGTGTGGCGGCTCACGTAATCTTCCACCATTTTCAGCTCGGATGGAAGTATGGTGTACTTTTCGTCGGCTGTCATCAAGCCGGCAAGCCATGAGGGGAGCGCTGGAGTAACGCCGCTGGCGGCCTCGACCGCTGCCGGGAACTTGGCCGGATGCGCGGTGCCCAGCACCACCATGGGCACGGCGCCTGACGCGTGGCCGGCCGCTACGTGCACGGCGGCGCCCGTGTGCGGATCGAGCAGGTAGCTGCTCGCTTCGAGCGTCTGGCGGATGGTTGCGGCAACCTCGTCGACGCTGGCGCGGCCGGCGTCGAACTCGGCGCGGATCCTAGCCATTTCGCCCGCTTCGATGGTGAAGGCGCCGGATTGCTTCAGCCCGTTCATGTAGCGCCGGACCGTCGCGGCATCGCGGCCCGCCGCCTCGAACAGCAGGCGCTCGAAGTTCGACGACACCTGGATGTCCATCGACGGCGAGGTGGTGGCGAACACGCCCTTGGTGCGGTATTCGCCGCTCGACAATGTGCGCGCCAATATGTCGTTGTCGTTGGTGGCGATGATCAGCCGTTCGACCGGCAGCCCCATGCGCTTGGCGGCGTAACCTGCGAAAATGTCGCCGAAATTGCCGGTCGGCACGGTAAAGGACACCGGCCGGTCGGGCGCGCCGAGCGAAAGGGCCGACGAGAAATAATAGACGATCTGGGCCATGATGCGGGCCCAGTTGATCGAATTGACGCCCGACAGCGACACACGGTCGCGGAAGCCGTGATCGTTGAACATGTCCTTCACCAGGCCCTGGCAGTCGTCGAAATTCCCCTCGATCGACAGCGCGTGGACATTCGCCGCGCTCGACGTCGTCATCTGCCGCTGCTGCACCGGCGAGACCTTGCCGTTGGGGAAAAGGATGAAGATGTCGGTGCGGTCGCGGCCGGCGAAAGCGTCTATCGCAGCGCCGCCGGTGTCGCCGGAGGTGGCGCCGACGATGGTGGCGCGTTTGCCCCGTTCGGCAAGCACATGGTCCATCAGCCGCGCGAGCAGCTGCATCGCCACGTCCTTGAAAGCGAGCGTCGGACCGTGGAAAAGCTCTAGGACGAAGGTGTTTTTCCCTGTCTGCACCAACGGGCAGACGGCGTCGTGCCGAAAAGTCGCATAGGCCTCGCGCACCAGCAGCTCGAAGACGGGTGCGGCGATCTCGCCGCCGAGGAAGGGCGTCAGGACGCGAATGGCAAGGTCCGGATAGGCAAGGCCGCGCATGGAGCGGATTTCGGCGGCCGAGAACTGCGGCCATTCGCGCGGCACGTAAAGCCCGCCGTCGCGCGCCAGCCCGGCCAGCACCGCGTCGGAAAATCCAAGCACGGGCGCATCCCCGCGGGTACTCACATATTGCATCATAAAAGGCCCATCGTTGCCGGCCGCATCATCCACGGCAAATTGGTTAATTTTCAGAACCGGCTCAGTCGCATTTTCGCCGCGGCGTTGATATACGTCACCGGCTTTGTGAGAGGGAAGTGCAGTTCATGAGGTTTTATTCGGTCAACCGTCGTGTTGTCGCGGGTCTGGCGCTCACCGGCTTTATGCTTGCCGCCGCCGGATGCCAATCGAGCGACAACGGCATTCTGAACTTCGGCTTCAGCAAGAAGGATCCGACCGCGCCGCCGCCGCCGCAGGATCCGAAAGTGCTGGCCAGCCAGTTGCGCGCCTACTGCCCGAAGGTGACGCTGCGCGACGGCACTGCTTTCTTCAACACCTATGCCAAGGGCACCGCCGCCAAGCCGAAGAAAAAGAAGGCCGATGCTGCGGCGGACGCTGAAGCCGAGGCAGCAGCGGCCGCCGCGCAGACCGGCCCCGACGGTCAGCCGGTCGACCCCAATCGCGATCCGACCAAGATCATCTACCAGGCTTCGATTACCGACGTGACCCGCGACTGCACGCACGAAAACGGCCAGCTGACGATGAAGATCGCGGTCGCCGGCAAGGTCGTGCCGGGCCCGCTGTTCACGCCCGGCACCGTCACCATGCCGATCCGCGTCGCGGTCCAGCACGGGCCTGACGTGCTCTATTCGCAGCTTCATCAATATCAGGTGCAGGTCACCGATCCGTCGGCCGCCACGCAATTCGTCTTCACCGACGCCAATGTCGTGGTGCCGGAGCCGACCGCTCGCGACTACCAGGCCTATGCCGGCTATGACGAGAACGCGCCGAAAGCTGCGACGGACAAGTCGAAGGGCAAAAGGAAGAAGCGCGTCGCCGCAGCAGTGACGAACTGATGCGTGGATGCATTGACGCCCGGCAGCAGCCTGATTGATGCAAGCTGGACAAAGGCCGGATGGTTGGCGGCAAGTTTGTCGTAGCGGGTCGATACAACAAATTCGAAGGACGACGGCGCGTGGCCGGTCGGGCTACTCCGGCAGTCCGGCGTCCCGCAGCGCGCTGCCAAGAGCCTCTGCGAGCGCAGGCGCACAATTCACGCCGGCAAACTGGCGGCTGTAGCGAAAGGCAGGCTGAAGCTCGAGCACGCGCGCGGCGGCCGCCCTCGCTTCGTCCAATCGGCCAAGCTTGGCCAACGCGGCGGCCAACTGCACATAAGTGATACTATGCGCTGGGTTGGCTTGAACCGACTTGTAGGCCGCGCGGCAAGCTTCTTCGTAACGCCCGCGCAGCAAATGGCTCATTGCTTGCGCATCAAATGCGGCCCAGGCCCACGTATCGAACGGGCTCAGCCGCATACCCTGCACGCTCCATTCTATCGCGCGCTCCGCTTCGCCGCTCCATCCGAGAACGACGCTGCCAAGAATGTAGGTCAGTGCCGATGACGGGCTGATGGCGAGGGCAGCTTCCAATGCGGTGAATGCAGCGGCGCGATCGTGCGCATCCATTCCGATGGAAAATCCGGCCCACGTCAGAGCGAGCGCATCATCTTGTCCATGGACAATGGCCGACCGGGCGTGGCGGATCGAAGAGGCTCGGTTGATTTCCTGCAGACCGGCGCGAAGGAACAAGCAATGGTGGCACATCGCGGCATTGCCATGCGCCAGCGCATAAGCTGGCTCGAGCGCGATGGCGCGGTCAAGAAGCACCAGCGCTCTCGTCACTTGCTCCGGCATGCCTGAATCGACGTCAGGCTGGGCTTGCAGCACCAGATCGTACGCGTCGAGACTGTCGGGGCGCTTGCGCCTGACACGTTCGATTTCCGCTTTCCGCACGCTCGGCGCAATCGCGCCCACCACTGACAACGCGATCTCATCTTGAAGCGCAAAGATGTCTTTGGAGCCGCGGTCGTAGCGCTCGGCCCATACATGTGCACCGGTCGATGCATCGACCATCTGCCCGGTCACGCGCACCCTGCCGCCGGCCTTGCGCACACTGCCTTCGAGGACATAGCGAACGCCAAGCTCGCGACCGACCTGCTTCACGTCCACGGCGCGACCCTTGTAGGCGAAGGTCGAGTTTCGTGCGGTGACGAACAACCACTTGATGCGTGCGAGGCCTGTGATGATGTCGTCGACCATCCCATCGGCAAAGTACTCCTGCCGCGGATCGCCGCTCAAGTTCGAGAACGGCAGGACCGCGACGGAGGGCTTCTCGGGCAAGGTCGGCGCTGATGCGGCGCGTGTGGCGGTCGAAGCATCGGGGGCATTCGTCGCGACAGCCGGTCCGACATATCGATAGCCTCGGCGCGGCAGCGTTTCGATCCAGCTCTCGGCATTCGCCGCGTCGGCCAGCACCCGGCGCAGGGCTGCGATCTGCACCGTCAGATTGTTATCGGCAACCGCCAATCCGCCCCAGCCGGCCTCGATCAACGCGCCCTTGGACACGGGTACGCCGGCGTTTTGGATCAGCAGGCGCAGCAACGCAATTGCGCGTTGCCCAAGCATGGTCGGCTCGGCCCCGTAAAAGAGAATGCCCACCTCCGGATCGAGGCGGAACGGGCCGAACTGGTAGAGGTCGCCCCTGACTATCATTCGAGTCTTTTAGCAAATTTTTGGGAACGGATTCACGACTTTCCGGCGTGGACGGCCGATGTTGCACGAATGCTGGCCAGAAATGAGCGCCCAGTCAGAGGAGGATCATATGAGCGCCAATGCCGTCATCCGTATGCCCGATGAGAAGAAGGGCGTCATGCTACGTGGTCATCCTATGGTCTTCCTTGTCACCGGCGAAAATACCAAGCACACGAGCATGTTCGACTGGACGATTCCTCCAGGGTTTGCCACCGGGCGGCATGTTCATCGGGTGCAGGAGGAAACCTTCTACCTGATCGAGGGCGAGTGCGAGTGGCATGTCGGCGACAAGACAATCCGCGCAACGCCCGGAACCTATCTGTTCATCCCACCGGGAGTGCCGCACAACATCACGAATGTCAGCGAGAAACCGGCACGCGTGCTGATGACCGTTTCTCCACCTGGCCACGAGCATTATTTCGAAGAGCTCGCCAAACTCGCGGCGCAGGGTGCGCCGGATCCAAAAGCACTCGCCGATCTGCGAAACCGCTACGACACCGATCAGCTCTCGACGTTGACAACACGCGTGTAGTCTCCGTCCCAACGTTCGATGGCTTCCGGCCTTTCTGAGACCTGCGGCGACGTCCGCTGTTTCGCCGCTATTGGCGGACAAGCGGACGTCAGAAAGCGGACGTCAGACTGGACAGCGAACCCTAGGCGTCTTCCGACCACTCCGACAGCGCCGCAATCGTGCTGCCCAGTTCCGCGAAGCGGCGGATGACCGTCTCGGCGCCGGCCTCGGTCAGCGCGTCGGCATGGCCAGGATAGCTGTGCCCCGCGCCGGTGAAGCCGATCACGCGCATCCCCGCCGCCCTGGCGCCGGTGATGCCATGTACGGAATCCTCGATGACGAAAGTATTCTTCGGGTTCGCGCCGAGCTGTTCAGCGGCGTAGAGGAACACGTCGGGCGCCGGCTTGGTCTTCTTACTGGGTATGTCCAGGCCTGAAAAGATGCGGCCGGCGAAGAACGGCAGCAGGCGCACCTTTTCCAGCATGAACTCGATCCGTTCCTTGCGCGAGTTGGAGCAGACGGCGCGCGGCACGGTAACGGTCGCCACCGCCTCGCGTGCGCCGTCGATGATGCGCACGTCGCTGCGCAGCTTGCGGTCGACGAGTTCCTCTGCGCGGTCGATCAGCGCGGCCTGGAACGGGATATTCGACTTCTCCTCGACCCGCATCAGGATGTCCTTGAAGGTCAGCCCCGCATAGGTCTCGGCAAGCTCTTCCGCCGAGATCTCAAACCCGGCCGAGGTCAGAAGTTCGGCCTCGACGCGCGCGGCGATGATTTCGGAATCGACGAGCACGCCGTCGCAATCGAAGATGACAAGGTCTGGCTGGGGCATGGCAATCCGGAACGCAGGGAGGAAAACATGGCCTGACTGGCCCAAGCGGCGCGGCATACACCAATGGGCCGGTCTTCGCAAACCGCGCAAGGCTGTCCAGCCTTCACCGAATGTTTACGCTGATCGGTAACCATAACAGCCAGTAAACCGTAACGCGTGCTTTGGGTGTTTTGATGTCTGCCATGCGTCTTATCGACGAGCTTTCCCACGCTCCCCAGCAGTCCGAATGGCTGGACACGATCCTGAAAGGCGACTGCGTCGCCGCGCTCGACAGGCTGCCGGAAAAGTCGATCGACGTCATCTTCGCCGATCCGCCTTACAATCTGCAGCTCGACGGCGACCTGCACCGTCCCGACCAGTCCAAGGTCGACGCCGTCGACGACGACTGGGACCAGTTCGAGAGCTTCGAGGCCTATGACGCCTTCACCCGCGCCTGGCTGCTCGCGGCGCGCCGGGTGCTGAAGCCCAACGGCACCATCTGGGTCATCGGCTCCTACCACAACATTTTCCGCGTCGGCGCCAGGATGCAGGACCTCGGCTTCTGGATCCTGAATGATATCGTCTGGCGCAAGACCAATCCGATGCCGAACTTCCGCGGCCGCCGCTTCCAGAATGCGCATGAGACGATGATCTGGGCCTCGCGCGACCAGAAGACCAAGGGCTATACCTTCAACTACGAGGCGCTGAAGGCATCGAACGACGATTTGCAGATGCGCTCCGACTGGTTGTTCCCGATCTGCACGGGTGGTGAGCGGCTGAAGGACGAAAACGGCAACAAGCTGCACCCGACGCAGAAGCCGGAGGCGCTGCTTGCCCGCATCATGATGGCCTCGACCAAGCCGGGCGATGTGGTGCTTGATCCCTTCTTCGGCTCCGGCACAACGGGGGCTGTCGCCAGGCGCCTCGGCCGCCACTTCGTCGGTATCGAGCGCGAGCAGGCCTATATCGACGCCGCCAACGAGCGCATCGCGGCCGTTCGTCCGCTGGAGAGCGCCGACCTCACCGTGCTTTCCGGCAAGCGCGCCGAGCCGCGCGTCGCCTTCATCAGCCTGATCGACACCGGCCTGATGGCGCCGGGCGCCACGCTCTACGACGCCAAGAAGCGCTGGGCCGCCAAGGTGCGCGCCGACGGCACGCTGGCCATCGGCGACAGCGCCGGCTCGATCCACAAGATCGGCGCCGAGGTGCAGGGGCTCGATGCCTGCAACGGCTGGACCTTCTGGCACTATGAGCGCAGCGGCGGCCTCACCCCGATCGATGAGCTGCGCCGCATCGCGCGCCTCGGCATGGAGCGGGCAGGGGGTTGATCCGTTGACTCAAAGCTTCAACGGATCGCCGCAAGCGATTCATATCAGGCCGCAATCCTCAGCCGCTCAAGGTCTGCTTTAAGCGCCTTGGCCTCGGTGAACAGCACCGCCTGCCAGCCGGCCGCCTTGGCGCCGTCGACATTCTTCTGGCTGTCGTCGATGAACAGCGTGGCGGCGGGCTCCAGGCCGAATGATGCGATGTGATGGTCGTAGATGGCCTGATCCGGCTTGATCAGGCCGATTTCGCCCGAGACGGTGACGCCGCGCGGGCGGTCGAGAAATTCGAAGCGCTGGCGGGCCTCGGCGAAAGTGTCGGCGGCGAAATTGGTCAGCATTGTCACGTCGTGGCCGCTCTCGATCAAACCGACCATGATGGCGACGCTGTCGTCATAGGCATGCGGCACCATCTCATGCCAATAGCGGCGGAAATTGCGGATGTTTTCGGCGTGATCGGGATGCTCGGCGATCAGCTGCGCCTCTGCCTCTTCCCATGTCCGCCCGCGATCCTGCTCGATGTTCCAGGCGCTGGTGCAGACATTGTCGAAAAACCACTTCCGCTCCGCCGCATCGGGGATCAGCCGGCTGAACGGAAGGTCCGGATCGTAGTGGATCAGCACCTTGCCGATGTCGAACACGATGTGGCGGATTTCGGTCATGTCTGTCCTTTCAGCGAGGGCGTTGTTTCCTGGTCGCGCCCGGTATCGCCGCCTCGATTACCTTTTTCATGACGGTGGGCAGCGCTTCCCCGGAAATTTCATGGGCCAGCGACCAGAAATGCCCGCCCGGCGCGCCACCTTCGATGTGGGCATGAAAGACTTCGAGTTCGAGCGCGAAATGCGTGAAGACATGGCCGATGCGTCCGGCGCGCCGCCAGTCGGCAGCAAAGGGCGCGGCGTCTTCGGTAGTTGCCCCGTCTATCCGTGCCGTCCAGCCCGTGGTCGGCACCTCCGTCATGCCGCCGAGCAGTCCCTTGTCCGGCCGCTTGCGCAACAGGATGGCGCCGTCGTCGCGCTCGGCGACGAAGGCGGCGCCGCGCCTCAGCGGCTTGTCATCCTTCGGCAGCCGGACCGGGAAGCGTTCAGGATCGCCCGAAAGGATGGCGCTGCAATCCTCGCGCACCGGGCACAGCATGCAGCGCGGCCGCCGCGGCGTGCAGATCGTCGCGCCGAGGTCCATCATCGCCTGGGCGAAGTCGCCGGGCCTTGCCGGCGGCACCAGCTTTTCGACCAGCGCGCGGATTTCGGGCTTGGCCTCGCTGAGCGGGGTTTCGATCGAGTGGAGCCGCGAGATGACGCGCTCGACATTGCCGTCGACGACGGCGGCCGGACGATCGAAGGCGATCGCCGCGATTGCCGCCGCGGTATAGGCACCGATGCCCGGCAGTTCCTTCAGTCCGGTCTCGGTGTCGGGAAAACGGCCGCCCTGCCGCGCCACGAGATCGGCGCAGGCCTTCAGATTGCGCGCCCGGGAATAGTAGCCGAGCCCGGCCCAGGCCTTCATGACGTCCTCGGCGGGCGCGGCGGCTAGCGCCTCGACGGTCGGCCATTTCTCCACGAAGGTGCGGAAATAGACCTTCACCGCTTCGACCGTGGTCTGCTGCAGCATCACCTCGGAGAGCCAGATGCGGTAGGGATCGGGCCTTGTCCCGCGCGCGAACGCCCCGGGCGTCACGCGCCAGGGCAGGTCGCGGTGATGCGCGTCGTACCAGGCAAGCAGGCGGGCGGCGATGTCCAGGGATACGCTTTCGCTTGCATCTCCGGATGTGGCCTTCTCGGTTGCGGCCTTGCGGGTCTGGTCTTGCGGTGCCATTGATCGGGTGAGTTTGGGATCGGAGAACGCACATGGCAGGGAAAAGGCGCTTCGGCAATCCCGTTCCGGTCAGCGATCTCGCGACCGAGATCCTCGATCCGGTGCTGAAGAAGCGCGCCGGCATCTCGATCGGGCTGGTGCAATCCTGGGAAGAGATCGCCGGTCCGCGCCTGGCCGGCCACTCGCGCCCGGAAAAGATCCAGTGGCCGCGCCGCCTGCATGAGGACGATCCGTTCGAGCCGGCGGTGCTGGTCATCGCCTGCGAAGGCATGGCGGCGCTGCATCTGCAGCACGAGGCCGGCGAGGTCATCAACCGCGTCAACGCCTTTCTGGGCTTCAATGCGATCGGCCGCATCAAGATCCTGCAGAAGCCGGTCCTTTCGGCCAAAGCGCGGCCGAAACCCCAACCGAGGCCGCTCAGCGAGGCAGAGAAATCGAAGCTGGCGCGCACCGTCGGCAAGATCGAGGACGACGGCCTGCGCGCGTCGCTCGAGCGGCTTGGGGCGACTATCCTCGGACAAAAAAGGCCATGAGCATGTCTCCCGAAAAGGACATGCGGCGTGCTGCAAAATTGTCGTCAATATCGCATATTCGTGATCGCGCACGAAAAATTGGCGATTGGATTGGGGACGGCGATGCCTTAATTCGCGCCAACTCTCGCCTTTTCTAGCTCTTGCATTGCACAATCCAACCGATATCAGGTGATTCGCATGAACCGTGCCCCTTTTGGCAAAAGCTTGTCCCGCAGGAACCTTCTGACCACGCTGGCCGCCGTTCCGGCTGTGGCGCTGCTTGCCGCATGCAGCGACTCGGGCGAGGAGGCGAAGGCGGCCGACGCGAAGCCCGCCAACCCGTCGACGCCAGCCAAGCCGGCCACGCCGGCGGCCGTTCAAGTGCCGGAAGCGCAGGGCACGGTCGACATGGCGGAACTGCTGAAGCCTGGCGCCTTGCCCGACAGGCAGCTCGGCAAGGACGACGCCAAGGTCACCATCGTCGAATACGCCTCGATGACCTGCCCGCATTGCGCGCATTTCAACGAGGCTACCTTCCCTGAGTTGAAATCGAAATATATCGACACCGGCAAGGTGCGCTACATCCTGCGCGAATTCCCCTTCGACCCGAGCGCCGAAGCCGGCTTCATGCTGGCGCGCTGCGCTAAGGACAACTACTTCGCCATGGTCGACGTGCTGTTCAAGCAGCAGCCGAGCTGGGTCGGCGTCAGCAATACCAAGGAGGCGCTGCTGCAGATCTCCAAGCTCGCCGGTTTTACACAGGAGTCCTTCGAGGCCTGCTTGACGGACCAGAAACTTCTGGACGATGTGAGAGCAGTCCAGAAACGCGGAGCGGACGAGTTCAAGGTCGACTCGACGCCGACCTTCTTCATCAACGGAAAGACCTACAAAGGGGCGATGTCGATTGAGGAAATGTCGGCCATCATCGACCCTCTGCTCTGACGTCCGGGCCGCGCCGAAGCTGTTTGGCTTCGGCATGTTGGCCTTTGCGGGGCGGCGCGAATGAAGTTTTCGCGCCTTCGCCTGCTCGGTTTCAAGTCCTTCGTCGAGCCCGGTGAGTTCGTCATCGAACGCGGGCTGACCGGCATCGTCGGGCCGAACGGCTGCGGCAAGTCGAACCTTGTCGAGGCGCTGCGCTGGGTGATGGGCGAAAGCTCCTACAAGAACATGCGCGCGTCCGGCATGGACGACGTGATCTTTTCAGGCTCCGGCGCGCGGCCGGCGCGCAACACCGCCGAAGTCACGCTTTTCCTAGACAACAGCGACCGCACGGCGCCCGCCGCCTTCAACGATGCCGATGAGCTGCAGGTGTCGCGCCGCATCGAGCGCGAGGCGGGCTCGCTCTACCGCATCAACGGCAAGGAAGCCCGCGCCAAGGACGTGCAGTTGCTCTTCGCCGACCAGTCGACCGGTGCACGCTCGCCGTCGATGGTCGGCCAGGGCCGCATCGGCGAGCTGATCCAGGCGAAACCCCAGGCCCGCCGCGCCCTTCTCGAAGAGGCGGCCGGCATTTCCGGCCTGCACACGCGCCGGCACGAGGCCGAGCTTAGGCTGAAGGGGGCCGAGCAGAACCTCGAACGACTGGATGATGTCGTCGGCGAATTGGAAAGCCAGATCGACAGCCTGAAGCGCCAGGCGCGCCAGGCCTCGCGGTTCAAGAACCTGTCGGCCGACATCCGCAAGGCCGAGGCGACGCTCTTGCATCTGCGCTGGACGCTGGCCAAGACCCAGGAAGGCGAGGCGCGTTCCGCGCTTGCCGTAGCTACCACGCTGGTCGGCGACCGAGCCGCAGCCCAGATGGCGGCCGCCAGGGAACAGGGCATTGCCGCGCACCGGCTGCCTGACCTGCGCGACGCCGAGGCCGCCGCTGCCGCCGCCTTCCAGCGCCTGTCGATCGCCAAGACGCAGATCGAGGAGGAAGCCGGCCGCATCCGCTCGCGTCAGGTCGAGCTCGAACGCCGGCTGCAGCAGCTCGACGCCGATATCGCCCGCGAGGAGCGGATGGTGCGCGACAATGCCGACATCCTGGAGCGTCTGCGCACCGAGGAAGCCGAGCTCAATTCGGAAAACGCGGGTGCGGCCGAACGCGAGGCCACCACGCGCGCCGCTTTCGAGCAGGCCGGCGCGACGCTCTCGCAAAGCGAAGCAAGACTTGCCGCGCTGACCGCCGAACGCGCCGAGGCGGCCGCCTCGCGCCACCAGATCGAACGCACTTTGCGCGAGACCGCCGAGCGCCGCGACCGCTTCGCCCGCCAGCTTGCCGAGGTCGATCGCGAGCTTTCCGATATAGTCGCCCGCATTTCCGGCCTGCCCGACCCGGCCGAGAAGCGGCTGCTGGTCGAGGACGCGCTCGCCCGCCTCGAGGAGAGCGAGCTAGGTGCCATCGCCGCCGAGCAGGCCGTCGCCGAGGCACGCGTCGCCGAAAGTGCCGCCCGCCCGCCGCTGCAGGATGCCAGGGGCGAGCTCGCGCGCATCGAGACCGAAGCGCGCACGCTGGCCAAGATACTCAATGCCGCGAGCGGCGACCTGTTCCCTTCGGTGCTGGAGCAGATCAGCGTCGAGCGCGGCTACGAGACCGCGCTCGGCGCGGCGCTGGGCGAGGACCTCGACGTGCCGCTCGACCGCAGCGCCCCGGTGCATTGGGGCGAGAGCGCGGTCCAGCCCGGTGACGCGGTGCTGCCCGAAGGCGTGAAGAGCCTCGCCAGCGTGGTGCGCGCGCCGGCGCAGCTTGCCCGCCGCCTGGCGCAGATCGGCATCGTCGATGCCGCCGCCGGGCGCCGTCTC
>NZ_LPVS01000100.1:0-16747 GCF_014843905.1 Mesorhizobium silamurunense
CGCGGTGCTGAGCCCGCTGCCGGCCGCGGGCAGCGGCAGCGTCGTCGCCGCGCCGTTCCAGCGGCCGAGCTTTTGCAGCGAATGCACGACATTGGCATGCGGCAGCGTGCGGCCCGTGTTCTCGCCGCGTGCCACCGGCACCTCGACGACGCCTCGCGTGTAGCGCACCAGCCAGACATCGGCCGCGCCGCCGGGCGCCGTGCCGGCGCCGATGCTCACCTTGCCGCCGGTAAGCGACACGTCCGGACCCTCGGCGCGGCCGGCCTTGGCAATGAGGCTCTGGATCTCGCCGGGCTTGGCACCAACCGCGTCGGCGCTGCCGTTCACCACCACCTGGGGCGTGAACGGCCCGTCATGGCCGAGCGACGGCTCGTAATTGACCTGGCGTTGCGTGAATTCCTGCCGGCCGAAAGTGTCCTTCCAGCCGAGATAGTCCCAGTAGGTGACGTTGAAGGACAGCGCCAGCACGCCCGGTTGGTCCTTGACCTTGATCAGATTGGCATTGGCCGGCGGGCAGGACGAGCAGCCCTGGCTGGTGAACAGCTCGACCACGGTGAGCGGCTGCGCGGAAGCAGCGCCGGCGGTGGCGGCAAGCGCAATCAGCGCGGCGCCGGCGAGCCTGCCGAGCGTTGTCTTTGGTCCGGTCATGAGAAGCGGTCTCCGTTGCGGCGATACCCCCATTTCGCCGCCGCGGAAGGCTTCGTTACAGCTTCACCGGTTTGTGATTGAGCTCTCCTTTCCTTCTCCCCTTGGGGGAGAAGGTGGCTCTGCGCGCAGCGCCGAGACGGATGAGGGGTGTTCCAGCTTGATGCCGAGGTTGACCCAGGTCACCGCCAGGGTAGCAAGTCGGTATCCCTTACATAGGCGATGATCGTGTCGCAGACGCTGTCCAGATCCTTCAGGACATCATCGTTCCAAAACCGCAGCACGCGAAAGCCGATTGCCTTCAGCTCCGCGCTGCGGATCCCGTCGGAATCCGAATCAGCATGCTGGCTACCATCGACCTCGACGATGAGGCGTGCTTCGAGGCAGACAAAATCGGCGACGTAGTTTCCAATGGGAACCTGGCGTCGAAACTTTATCCGATCGAGCCTGCGATCGCGCAGTTCATACCAAAGCTTGTTCTCCGCCTCTGTCATTTGACGCCGAAGCATGCGTGCGAAGGTTCGCTTGGTTTGTGTGACAGGTTGATGCGGCATGACGTGAGATTAGCGAACTGCCGCACTCCGTCCAGCACCCCTCATCCGTCTCGGCGCTTCGCGCCGATCCACCTTCTCCCATAAGGGGAGAAGGGGAAGCCTCACTGCGTCATCACAGTCTCGGATTGCCGCTTGTTGAAGGCGCACTTGCCGGTCACGGTGTAGAAGAAGTCGGCGTTGCTGACATCGGCCGGCACCGGGTTGCCGCCGTCTTCCCAGGCCTGGTAGCTGGTCTGGTTGCAGGGTACGGCGCTGAAGATGTCGACCTTCTCCCCGGTCGCGACCTCGGGCATATCGGTCTCGCTGCTGCCGATGTAGAGCCGGTTCGAGGTGGTGGCATCGTCCGACTTCAACGTTTGCGGATTGCCCGAGGGAACGTCCATCTGCAGATAGAGCGTATCCATCTGGCTGACGTCGATCGCCGCACCGGCGCCGTTGGCCGGGTAGGTGGTGGTCGTGCAGGTGGTATTGAAGTAGATCGTCTTGCCGGTTCTGCTGTCCTTGGTGCTGCCGGGGATCGATCCCGCCGGCGGATTGCTGAAGGCGGTGGTCGAGCCGGTCGTGGAGCAGACCTGCTGCTGGACCTGCGTCTGCGTGGTTCCATTCACCGTGTAGACAGCGGTGGTTCCGTAGCCCTTCGGCTCGCTCACGGTGTAGCTCTTGTTGCCCACTTGATAGGTGTATTTATAGGGGACGTATCTGTAGTCGATCTTCATCAGGCTCTGCGCGTTCGTCTGTGCGAACTTGGTGCCATAGAGATACATGGTCTTGTTCCAGTAGCCCGACACTTTCGTCACCTTGAAATCGGCCTGCGTCAGCGCCGGCGTCTTGCGCACCGAGGAGCCGACGCCGATCTGCACCGAATTGATTCTGGCGATCGCCATGAAATTGGTCGGCATCGGGTAGCTTGCCGTGGCGCTGAACGTCGCCGTTCCGTCGGCGGCGACGTCGACGGCAGTGAGCGTTGCGGTGCCCTGCCCGCTATTGGCCGCATAGGCCTGCTGCATCGCCGTCTGGCGGTCGGCCTTCGAGGTCGTGGTCTCCATCGTGGTGATCGACAGGATCGCGGCGTCCAGCGCGTTCCGCATGTTGCTCCTGGTGGTCACCGCCGAGGTGTAGTCGACGGAAAAGCCGACCGCGATCAGCAGCGGGATCGTTAACATGACCATGATCGGCATCATCGAGCCGCTTTCAGAGCGGACGAAATCTCTTGCGGACGAAAACATTCCTTGACCCCAAACACCGCCGGCAGCACAGCCGCCTACACCCGAGGGTAGAATTATGCCCTAAAGGGGTGCATGAAAGTTTAAGCGAATTTGAATGTTTTCCCCTTCTCCCCTTGCGGGAGATTGTGGATCGGCGCGCAGCGCCGAGACGGATGAGGGGTGTTGGAAGGATCGCCAACGTCTCATTCCTTCCAGCACCCCTCATCCGTCGCCTTCGGCGACACCTTCTCCCGCAAGGGGAGAAGGAAAAGCCCCACCGCTTGCCCCCCACCCCCGCCCCTGCTAAAGCGCGCCGCATGACGACCCCGCTCGACCACATCCGCAATTTCTCCATCGTCGCCCATATCGACCATGGCAAATCCACGCTTGCCGACCGGCTGATCCAGCTCACCGGCGGGTTGGAGGCGCGCGACATGAAGGAGCAGGTGCTGGACTCGATGGACATCGAGCGCGAGCGCGGCATCACCATCAAGGCGCAGACGGTGCGGCTGAAATACCGCGCCAACAACGGCGAGGACTATATCCTCAACCTGATCGACACGCCCGGCCATGTCGACTTCGCCTACGAGGTGTCGCGTTCGCTGGCCGCCTGCGAGGGCTCGCTGCTGGTGGTGGACGCTTCTCAGGGCGTCGAGGCGCAGACGCTCGCCAATGTCTACCAGGCCATCGACAACAACCATGAGATCGTCGTGGTACTGAACAAGGTCGACCTGCCGGCGGCCGAGCCCGAGCGCATCCGCGAGCAGGTCGAGGAGGTGATCGGCATCGACGCCTCCAACGCCGTGCTGATCTCGGCCAAGACGGGGCTCGGCGTGCCGGACGTGCTGGAGGCGATCGTCCACCAGCTGCCGCCGCCGCGCGAGGGCGACGTCACCGCCCCGCTGAAGGCCATGCTGGTCGACAGCTGGTACGACGCCTATCTCGGCGTCATCGTGCTGGTGCGCATCATCGACGGCGTGCTGAAGAAGGGCCAGACCATCCGCATGATGGGCACCGGCGCGAAATACCTCGTCGAGCGCACCGGCGTGTTCACGCCGGCCCGCGTCAATGTCGACGAGCTCGGCCCCGGCGAGTTCGGCTTCTTCACCGGCTCGATCAAGGAAGTGGCCGACACCCGCGTCGGCGACACCATCACTGAGGACCGCCGCCAGACGGCCAAGGCGCTGCCCGGCTTCAAGCCGGCGCAGCCGGTGGTGTTCTGCGGCCTGTTCCCGGTCGACGCCGCCGATTTCGAGGACCTGCGCGCCGCCGTCGGCAAGCTGCGCCTCAACGACGCCAGCTTCTCATACGAAATGGAGACGTCCGCCGCGCTCGGTTTCGGCTTCCGCTGCGGCTTCCTCGGTCTCCTGCACCTGGAGATCATCCAGGAGCGGCTGGAGCGTGAGTTCAACCTCGACCTCATCGCCACCGCGCCCAGCGTCGTCTACCGCATGAACCTCATCGACGGCACGGTGAAGGAGCTGCACAACCCGGCCGACATGCCCGACGTGGTCAAGATCGCCTCGATCGAGGAGCCGTGGATCCGCGCCACCATCCTGACCCCCGACGACTATCTCGGCGGCATCCTGAAACTCTGCCAGGACAGGCGCGGCATCCAGGCTGACCTCTCCTATGTCGGCAAGCGCGCCATGCTCACCTACGACCTGCCGCTCAACGAGGTCGTCTTCGATTTCTATGATCGCCTGAAGTCGATCTCCAAGGGTTACGCCTCCTTCGACTATCACCTGACCAACTATCGCGAGGGCGACCTGGTGAAGATGTCGATCCTGGTCAACGACGAGCCGGTCGACGCTTTATCCATGCTGGTGCACCGCTCGGCCGCCGAAAAGCGCGGCCGCGCCATGTGCGAGAAGCTAAAGGAGCTGATCCCGCAGCATTTGTTCAAGATCCCGATCCAGGCCGCCATCGGCGGCCGCATCATCGCCCGCGAGACCGTCTCGGCGCTGCGCAAGGACGTCACCGCCAAATGCTACGGCGGCGACGTGACCCGCAAGCGCAAGCTGCTCGACAAGCAGAAAGAGGGCAAGAAGCGGATGAGGCAGTTCGGCAAGGTGGATATCCCGCAGGAGGCGTTTATCCAGGCGCTGAAGATGGGGGACTAAGCGGTCCGGCCTTCGGCCGGACGCATCGACCCGGTGGGTCGATGCGAGCGCAAGTCCGGGTGGGAGCTGCCGCAGGCAGCGGGTCCCACCCCGGGGGTTGCGGCAGTGCGGTGACCCGGTTGGCGCGCGGAGCGCCAAACCATTGATCTAGTGAATCGGTGGTAGGCTTCGAAAGCTGGGGACTGCTGGCAGGCAGTGGGCCCCCACCAGCGCGGGGCTGAAGCTCCGCATTGGAGATTGTCTCGAGGCCGCAAGATCGGATCGTCCGCCACGCCGAAAATTCAAAAAGTAAGCCAGGAGCTGGCCGCAGGACTTTGGCGAGGCACTTGGGCAATGGATTTGCCACTAGGAAAAGCGACTCATTTTCAATGACTTATCATAAAAGAATCAGATAAAACATTGAACATGTTGACTTTTTTAGAATAAAGACCTATTTTATATGAGCTCGACTGAGCCGGTGGTAGAAGCCGGGGTAAGTCTTGCTTAAGGGCGGTGCCGAGAGATCGGCGCCGCCCTTCGCTATCTTATGATCCCGAGCGGATCCTGTCTGTTGCACTCTCTGGTAAGAGTCACATCCAGTTTTTCAAAAGACTTGTGAATTCTGCGCTGCCGTGCTTTTGGGGTTGGCAATTCACGCCGCAGAAGGCCGAACGCCAGAATGTCTGCGACCTGGATAAAGTAGCTCTTCTGCGAGCTTTTAAACTGTGGGTCTTCTATTATCCGTTCTATCGGGATGTTCTTAGTCACACCACCATCAGGCCAGCCGCCCTGATTACTTGGTATGGGTTGTGGACGCGCATACGCCTGACCATGGCGATGTATTGCCGCTCCTTCCCTTCATCGCAGATCAGATGTGCGAAGGAATCCCAGGCTACCATCGTTCGGTTAATGCGGTTCAACAGGCGCTCGAATGCCCGGTATTGATCGTCGTCATTATTACAGACATTAAAGACCCGCACACCCCATCGATGCATGAATTCGACCACCTCGAAATGCTTATGAAAGATCTGTGCGCGAGTGTGTCTGCTCAGGTGCGCAAGCGCCCCATCGCTTCCTCTACCAGACAAAAATGCTGTCGAATGGATTTCAAATCCAAGCGGGATGCCGTGCACATCTCTCAGATGTATACGCCACTTCTTGATGTACTCGAACGCCGTATTCCATTGGCGATGCGGGATTGCCAACGCAGAAAATACATTCGCTGGGCGGTCAGTCGAATCGTCGATTTAAATAAAGTGCATTCATTCCAGAATGTAATCATCTACTGAAGAGTCAAGTAGACAAGCGTGACCTTGGAAATGTACCGGTCATCGGCTTCCTCATCCGCTAGTGTCGAACGGACCGATTCTAGGCCCGCGACGCCTCGACCAGTCTTTGAGAACGTCTAGCGTTGCGCTATCCTCTCCCTCGGCTTTGGGGAGATGTCACATGCGCTCCACTTCGGACACCGTCGCCGCGATCGGCCTCGCCATCGGCGGCGCGTTTGGCATGGCGGGCACTTTCGTTGCGAGCGATGCGCTGCGCGAGACGCTGTGGACCATCGACGGCGTGGGCGTCGTCGTCGCCGCGGCGCTGCTCGTGATGAAATATCAGCGGCTCGGCAATGACCTCGTCGCGGCCGGGTTCCTGACTTTCCTTGCCGGCGAGAGCCTGCTTCTGGCCGGCAATGCGGCGGGGCTGCGGGCCAGCGTGCCATCCTACGCCGGCGGCATTGCGCTCTGGGCCGCGGGGCTGGTCATGGTCAGCGCCCAAAGCACCTTCGCGCTCTGGATGCGGCTCACCGCTTTCGTTGCCGCCCTGCTCTTCGTCGTCTCGGCGATGATGATCCTCTGGGGCGCGCCGCTGCTGCCCACCTCCGCGCCGCTGCCCGCCGCCGGCTATCCGTTCCTGGTCCTCACCTTCATCGGCTGGATCTGGACGCTGCTGAAATCCGAGCGCTGAGCGTGCGGACATGGCCGCGCCGCTCGAAATCCGCAACAGCCCCACCGGCAAGATTTTTCCTGCCTTCGGGCCGTTCCTGATCGGCGGCATTTTTGGCTTCGGTGCGCTGCAGGGCGTGGCCTCGGGCACCGATGGCGGGCATGTGCTGTGGATCGCGCTGCTTTCAGCCGCTTGCCTCGGGCTCGGCTTCTTCATCGCGCGCGGCGCCTTCGACACGTCGGTCAAGGTCGTGCTGGACAAAAACGGCTTCCGCGATCGCCGCGCCGGCGACGTGCTGGTGCCGTGGAGCAAGGTGAGGAGCGTGTGGCTCGCGTCCGGCGGCAAGGGCGCGGCGATGCTCAATTTCGAGCTCACCGAGGAGCCGCCCGACGCAATCAAATATGCGGCCGCCAATGCCTTCGGCCTGATGCCCTTCGGCAAGACCACCGTGCACATGGAGATCTCCTCGCTCGACGTGCGCGGGGAGGAGATGGTGGATGCGGTGAAGGAATTCGCCCCGCATGTGGTGGTGAGGCGCTGATTCTTCCTTCCCCCCTTGTGGGGGAAGGTGGATCGGCGCGCAGCGCCGAGACGGATGAGGGGTGTTGGACGGAACTCCGATTTTGCTCCATGCCGCACCAGCCCGTAGCCCCGACCAAACGTGATTTCGCTCGCCGCATGCGCCATGAGGCGACGGAAGCGGAAGGCCGCTTGTGGCAAGAATTGCGCGATCGCCGCCCCAACAAGATCAAGTTCCGGCGTCAGGCGCCAATAGGCAGATTCATTGCCGATTTCGTCTGCGTCGAGGCTCGGCTTATCGTCGAAGTCGATGGCAGCCAGCATGCGGACTCGCTCCACGATCAGGAGCGCGACGCCGAACTGAAGGCGAGAGGCTTTCGTGTGTTGCGCTTTTGGAACGACGACGTTCTGAAGGACTTGAACGCGGTTTGCGATACCATCATCGCCTATGTGCGCGATCAAAGTTTGCAGCCGTGGCGGTGAGGCCGCTCAGGCGTCTTTGCCAAGCTGGAACACCCCTCATCCGTCTCGGCGCTGCGCGCCGATACACCTTCTCCCACAGGGGGAGAAGGGGAGGTCGCGCCGCTCTCCTGCCCATGCTCTACTGCCCTCGGGGGACCTCACCATGATTCGCCTCTCGCTCGCCTTTCTTCTCCTCACCACACCGGCCTTCGCCGCCGACATGTCGGTCTTCGTCCGCAACCAGCGGCCCGACGGCGTGGCGGTGGAGCTGTTCAGCCGCGACAGCGGCAAGGTCTGGCCGGGCGGCGACAAGGTCTTCCTCATCCGTCCAGGGGCGAAGAAATCCGTGCCGATCTCCTGCGAGCCCGGCGAGCATATCTGCTGGGGCGCCTGGGTGAACGGCGACGATTCCGTCACCGCCGGCGTCGGCCCCGACAACGACCGCGCTTGCGACACCTGCTGCTTCATCTGCGTGGAGCATTCGACCGAGACGGTGGATCTGGCGGAATGAGCGCCAATCTCCCCCTTGTGGGGGAGATGTCGCCGAAGGCGACAGAGGGGGTCGCCGCGCGCCGAGCGCCGACGCCCCTGTGCGCCGAGAAAGGACGCCGGCGATTTACGTGAGACGACCCCACTGACCGCTTCGCGGCCATCTCCCCCTCGAGGGGGAGATTTGGCGCCCTTCCGCCCGGCCAGCTTGACGTGTTTCCCGCCCTCGCCCTAGCCTCGTCTCCCGTGTTTCCCGCCCTCGCCCTAGCCTCGTCTCCACCCCTAACAGGAGACCCCACCCATGGCAGGCACGGTCGAAGGCGAGAAGATTGACGTTTCCTTCAGCGGCAAGCGCTGCATCCATTCGCGCAATTGCGTGCTCGGCAACCCGCATGTCTTCGTGCCCAATGCCCCGGGCGAGTGGATCCATCCCGACGCGGCGAGCGTCGAGAAGGTGGTGGCGCTGGCGGAGAACTGCCCGTCGGGCGCTATTACCTATTCGAGAAAGGATGGCGGGCCGCAGGAGAAGCCGCCGGTGGTCAACACCGTGCGCCTGCGCGAAAACGGCCCGCTGGCGGTCCATGCCGAGATCGTGCTCAACGGCGAGACATTCTATCGCGCCACGCTCTGCCGCTGCGGCCAGTCCCAGAACAAGCCGTTCTGCGACAACAGCCACATCAAGGCCGGCTTCACCGCCACCGGCGAGCCGCCGCTGAAGGAAGCGCCGGCGCTGGAGGCGCGGGACGGCCCGCTCAGCGTGACGCCCACCACCAACGGTCCGCTCAGGCTCGAAGGCAATGCCGAGATCGTCACCGGAACCGGCCACACCATCGACCGCACGACGCGGGTTTTCCTCTGCCGCTGCGGCCACTCGGCCAACAAGCCGTTCTGCGACAATTCGCACAAAAAGGTAGGGTTCGTGGCGTGACAAGCGGCGCGCCGGCGTTAGTTCTAGGATGAGGATTTGCGTTCAGGAGGAAAATCCACCATGCGCACCATGCTCGTTCTTGCCCTGCTTGCCTTCGCCGTGCCCGCTTACGCCGCCAACCACGCGGTCCAGATCAAGGATATGAAATTCCACCCGGCGAAGATCAGTGTCTCCGCTGGCGACACCGTGACTTTCACCAACGCCGATTCCAAGACGCACACCGCCACGGCTGACGACGGCTCCTTCGACACCGGCCAACTCGCCAAGGGCAAAAGCGCTAAGGTCAAGATATCGGCCGCCGGCGCGCACCCGTTCCATTGTGCGATCCACAGCTCGATGAAGGGCACCGTCACGGCGAAGTAGCTCAACTTTTCAAGAGCGTCGGCTGGGCGTGACCATCAAGGGGCGGAGTTCCTTCACACCCCCTCTGTCCTGCCGGACATCTCCCCCGCAAAGGGGGGAGATCAGATGTCATCGGTGCTTTCGCCAATCGCCAACGTTGTAGGGGCAGCGCCGGCGCTTGAGGTGCCAATCTCCCCCCTTGCGGGGGAGATGTCCGGCAGGACAGAGGGGGGGTGCTGTCGCGCCAGCATCTCACCGAAGTCTTCCACCCACCCTACCGCACCATCCCTTGGCCCATCTCACCAACCTTTATCCGCCAGCCCGTATCGGCTAAGGGCTTCGCAACAAAGCCCATGACCCCGGACCACCTTCAAAAATGACCGCCAAGCCATCCCCTCTTTTCCTCGGCATCGACACCGGCGGCACCTATACCGATGCCGTGCTGTGGTCGGAGGAGGGCGGCCCCCTCGATACGCCAAACAAAGGCAAGGTGCTGGCCAAGGCCAAGGCGCTCACCACCAGGCACGATCTCGCCGTCGGCATTTCCGGCGCGGTCGACGCGGTGCTGGAAAAATCCGGCACCGACCCGGCCGCGATCAAGCTTGTCTCGATGTCCACCACCCTTGCCACCAACGCACTGGTCGAGGGCCAGGGCGGGCGCGTGGCGCTCATCATGATCGGCTTTTCCGAGGCCGACCTTGCCCGCGACGGGCTGAAGACGGCGCTCGGCACCGATCCGGTGGTGTTCTGCCCCGGCGGCCATGACGTGCACGGCAACGCCGCCAAGCTCGACCTTTCCGGCCTCGAGGCGGCACTCCCCGAGCTCGGCGCCTCGGTGTCGGGCTTCGCCGTATGCGCCTATTTCGCCACCCGCAACCCGGCGCATGAGCTCGCGGCCCGCGACCTGATCCGCGAAAAGACCGGCCTGCCGGTCACCGCCAGCCATGAATTGTCGGCCAAGCTCGGCGGCCCGCGCCGCGCGCTCACCACGCTGCTCAACGCCCGCCTGATCTCGATGATCGATCGGCTGGTGGCAGCGACCGAAGGCTTTCTCGCCAGGCGCGGCATCGCCGCGCCCTTGATGGTGGTGCGCGGCGACGGGGCGCTGGTGTCGGCGGCCTTTGCCCGCCAGCGGCCGATCGAGACAATCCTCTCCGGCCCGGCTGCCAGCCTGGTCGGCGCCCGCCACATGACCGGGCTCGACGACGCCATGGTGTCGGACATCGGCGGCACCACCACGGACGTCGCCGTGCTCGACAGCGGCCGGCCGCGCCTCGATCCTGAGGGCGCCACCGTCGGCGGTTTCCGCACCATGGTCGAGGCTGTCGCTATGCGCACCTTCGGCCTCGGCGGCGACTCCGAAGTGGCGCTGGAAGATGGCGCGCTCGTGCCAAAGATACTGCTCGGACCTCGCCGCCTGGTGCCGCTGGCGCTGGCCGGCATGGCGCATGGCGAGGCCATCACAGCCGAGCTGGAGCGGCAGCTGCGGGCGCCGAATCCCGGCCGCATGGACGGGCGCTTTGCCGTGCGCACCGGCGTGCCGGACCGCCTCGCCGCCGGCCTCACCGCGCCGGAGGCAAAGCTCTACGAGGCGATCGGCGCTGTGCCGCTGGCGCTCGACCGGCTGCTCAGCTCGAATGCCCAGAACGCGACGCTCAACCGGCTGGTGGCGCGCGGCCTGGTGCACATCTGCGGCTTCACGCCCTCGGATGCCGCCCATGTGCTGGGCAAGCAGGCCAACTGGGACCCCGCCGCCGCGCGCCTCGGCGCCGAGCTGTTTTCCCGCCGCCGCGACGGCCGCGGCCAGACGATCGCGGCGACGCCGGAGGCGCTCGCCGAGCGCGTGCTTGTCACGCTGACGCGCTGGTCGGCCGAATATATTCTCGAAACCGCCTTCGCCGAGGACGGGTTGGACGGCGCGGCCACGGTCGCGCATGCGCTGGTGCAGCGCGCGGTCGACGCGCATCCGGGCATTGTCCGCGTCGGCGTCGCGCTCGACCGTCCGGTCATCGGCCTCGGCGCCTCGGCACCGCTGCATTACGCCGGTCTGCCGCCGCTGGTCGGCAATGGCTGCATCGTGCCGGAGGATACCGACGTCGCCAATGCGCTCGGCGCCGTGGTCGGCCAGGTGCGCGTCTCGGCCGAGGCCCGCGTCAGCCAGCCCAAGGAAGGGCTCTTCCGCCTCGCGTCTGGGCAAACGGTGCGCGACTTCACCGACGAGGCGAAGGCGATTGCGGCGGCGGAGGCGGACGTGCGGGCAATTGTCGCCGAACGGGCGAAAGATGCCGGCACCGACAGCGCCGAGATCGACGTTTCCACCGAGTTCAAGGTCTCGACCATCGAGAGCCAGCGCATGTTCATCGAGGCGCATGTGGTTGCGGTAGCATCGGGAAGGCCGAGGATTGCGGTGTAGGGGGGCAATCTCCCCCTCGAGGGGGAGATTCGCTTGCCGCCAAAATGCAACCCTTCACCTTAAGCCGAATTGACCCTTGAACCCCGGCATGCCAAAGGCCCCAAGCCGGCAAAGCCTGATATGTGGAGACGTGCTGATGACCGACCGCATCGAGATCGCCGGGTTGCAAATCGCCCGGGAGCTCCATGACTTCGTGGCCGAGGAGGCCGCCCCCGGCACCGGCATCGATCCTGAAAAGTTCTGGGAGGGGTTTGGAACAATCGTCCACGACCTCGCGCCGAAGAACCGCGCGCTGCTCGCCAAACGCGACGCCATGCAGGAGAAGCTGGACGGCTGGTATCGTGAGAACGGCGCGCCGGTCGACATGGAAGTCTACAAGAGTTTCCTGAAGGAGATCGGCTATCTCGTGCCGGAAGGCCCGGCCTTCAGCGTCAGCACCGAAAATGTCGATCCGGAAATCGCGGTCGTCGCCGGGCCGCAGCTCGTCGTGCCGGTGATGAACGCGCGCTATGCGCTCAACGCCGCCAACGCCCGCTGGGGCTCGCTCTATGACGCGCTCTACGGCACCGACGCCATCCCCGAGACGGGCGGCGCCGAGAAGGGCAAGGGCTTCAATCCGGCGCGCGGCGCCAAGGTCATCGCCTGGGCCAGGGATTTCCTCGACCAGTCCGTGCCGCTGACCACCGGCAAATGGGCCGGCGTCAACGGGCTCTCGGTGGCGAACGGCGCGCTCAAGGTCGGCGAGGGCGCCGGCGCCACCACGCTTGCCGATCCAAAACAGTTCGTCGGCTATCGCGGCGATGCCGCCACGCCTGAAGCCGTGCTCTTGGTGACGAACGGCCTGCATATCGAGATCGTGATCGACCGCGTCAGTGAGATCGGCAAGACCGATGCGGCCGGCATCGCCGACGTCCTCCTCGAGGCCGCCTTGACCACCATCCAGGACTGCGAGGATTCTGTCGCCGCCGTCGATGCCGAGGACAAGGTCGTCATCTACCGCAACTGGCTCGGCCTGATGAAGGGCGACCTGGCGGAAGAGATCACCAAGGCCGGCAAGACTTTTGTCCGCAAGCTCAACCCGGACCGCCGCTACACGGCGCCGAATGGCGGCCAGCTGCTGCTGCCCGGCCGCTCGCTGATGCTGGTGAGAAACGTCGGCCACCTGATGACCAATCCGGCGATAACCGACCGCGACGGCAACGAGGTGCCGGAAGGCATCATGGACGCCGCGCTCACCGCGCTGATCGCGCTGCACGATGTCGGCCCGAACGGGCGTCGTGGGAACTCCCGCGCCGGCTCGATGTATGTGGTGAAGCCCAAGATGCACGGGCCGGAGGAAGTCGCCTTCGCCGTGGAGATCTTCGATCGTGTCGAGGCGCTGCTCGGCATGCCGAAGAACACCATCAAGATGGGCATTATGGACGAGGAGCGGCGCACCACCGTCAACCTCAAGGAAGCGATCCGCGCCGCTAAGGAGCGCGTGGTGTTCATCAACACCGGCTTCCTCGACCGCACCGGCGACGAGATCCACACCTCGATGGAAGCCGGCCCGATGATCCGCAAAGGCGACATGAAACAGGCCGCCTGGATCTCCGCCTACGAGGCCTGGAATGTCGATATCGGTCTCGAATGCGGGCTCGCCGGCCACGCTCAGATCGGCAAGGGCATGTGGGCTATGCCCGATTTGATGGCGGCGATGCTGGAGCAGAAGATTGCGCACCCCAAGGCCGGCGCCAACACCGCCTGGGTGCCGTCGCCGACGGCCGCGACGCTGCACGCCACGCATTATCACAAGGTCGACGTGCATGCCGTGCAGGCGGCGCTGAAGAGCCGGCCGAAGGCGAAGCTCGACGACATTCTTTCGGTGCCGGTTGCGGTGCGGCCGAACTGGACGCCGGACGAGATCCAGCGCGAGCTCGACAACAACGCGCAAGGCATTCTGGGGTATGTCGTGCGCTGGATCGACCAGGGCGTCGGCTGCTCGAAAGTGCCCGATATCAACGATGTCGGCTTGATGGAGGACCGCGCCACGCTGCGCATCTCCTCGCAGCACATCGCCAACTGGCTGCGCCACAAGGTGTGCTCGGTAATCCAGGTGCGGGATTCGCTGCAGCGCATGGCGGCTATCGTCGACCGCCAGAATGTCGGCGATCCGCTCTACCGGCCGATGTCGCCCGACTTCGACAATTCAATCGCCTTCCAGGCCGCCTGCGATCTGGTGTTCAAGGGGACGGTGCAGCCCAACGGCTACACGGAGCCGGTGTTGCATGCGCGCAGGCTGGAGCTGAAGGCGAAGGGTTAATACCAAGGCGGCGGACCGGTCGCGATCCGCCGCCGTTTCGTTCAGTCTGCCACCTGCTTTTGTTGTCTATTCAGCCTGAGCGTGCCTCACAGCTGGGAAAGATCCTCGGCCAGCGCTCTCACCGGGTCGGCAAAGGCCTTGCAGACAGTTTGTCGTAGGTCTCGAAGCCGTCCGCCGTCTTGATTCCCAGGCGCTGGCGCTGTTGCGGATCATGTTTCGCGAGAGCGTCGAGGCGGCACTCACCATCGCATATCGCTAGCTGGCCTTGCCACGGGAGAAGGCGTCTCGGGCGGCGATCACATAAGCGAGATGTCCAGATGCAGCGCGTTGACGGTCTCAAATCTACCTGCTAGTAGGTAGGTAAATCAAGCGGAGAATACCCCATGCCTGCACAAATGAATGATCCAAATCGCACGGACTCCTCGAACGGCTGGCTCAAAAGCTATTACTACATGCGGTTTGCCGTGTCGGCTGCCTGGGTTGCGGTGGCTGTCACCGTCGCGAAGAGCATTCCACCGCTCGCCGCTGTCATGCTGGTCGCCTACCCGGTTTGGGACGCGCTCGCGAACTACGTCGACGCGCAGCGCACCGGCGGGCTCGGCCGCAATAAGTCGCAACTGCTCAACTTCGTTGTCAGCATCGTCGCTACGATCGCGGTCGCCATCGCGCTTGGTCACAGCATGAACGCGGTGCTCTCGGTTTATGGCGTCTGGGCCGTTGTCTCAGGCATGCTTCAGCTCCTGACCGCGGTGCGTCGCTGGAAAACCAACGGCGCCCAGTGGGCGATGATCTTGAGCGGCGCCCAGTCGGCGCTGGCTGGGCTCTTCTTCGTAAGGATGGCGGGCGGTACTGAGGCCATTGGCATCGTCAACGTCGCGCCCTATGCCGCTTTTGGCGCCTTCTACTTCCTCGTGTCTGCCGTATGGCTGTCCGTCAGCGACGCGCTTCGGAAGTCGCCGCAGGTCGCGCGTTAAGGTGTCCACAAGTTTTCTGCTGGAAGTGCGTTATGAGCAAGCTCTCGAACACGGCTGATGACATCCTGGCTGCGGCGCGAACCTTCATCGTCGCTGGCGGCTACAACGGGTTCAGCTACGCGGATATCGCCGAGGTGATCGGTATCCGCAAAGCCAGCATCCACCACCATTTCCCCAGCAAGGTGGACCTGGTGCAAACTCTGGTCAGGCGTTACCTCGAGGATGCCGTCGCGGGCCTAGGAGAACTTGAGCGCAATGTCCCGGAGCCGCCTGAGCTGCTTCGAACCTACGCCGGAATCTGGGCTCGGTGCATTGAGGACGCGAGCATTCCGATCTGCGTTTGCGCACTGCTCGCCAGTGAGCTTCCGGCTCTTCCGCCAGAGGTTGCCGTGGAAGTCCGGGCGTATTTTCAGTTTCTCTCGGGGTGGCTGACTGGCGTCATTGAGCGGGGTGCCGGGCAAGGCACACTGACAATTTCCGCTGCTCCGCGCGTGGAGGCGGAGGCCTTCATGGCGACCGTGCACGGGGCGATGCTTTCTGCGCGAGCCTACGGTGATACCTTGACTTTCGGCATGATCCTGGCGCCGACGTTGCAGAAGTTGATCCCCGGGACCATTGAAGTGGATTAGCGGAAGGGTCGGCCAGGAGTCGCGAGACAAACAGACCCGGCGCATTTGCGAATGCCTCTTTTATCTACGCCGCCTGCGCCATGCGCTCCGCGCTCATCCGGTAGGAAATCGCCTCGGCGAGGTGGATGCGGCCGACGGTTTCGCTGGCGTCGAGGTCGGCCAGCGTTCGCGCCACCTTCAGCACGCGGTGATAGGCCCGCGCCGAGAAGGCGAGCTTCTCGCTGGCGTCCTTGAGCAGCGTCAGCCCGGCGGCGTCGGGCCTGGCGATCTCCTCGACGATCGAAGGCGGGCAATGCGCGTTGGTGGTGGCTGTCGCGCCAAGCCTTTCCAGCGCTCGCGCTGGATAGTGCGGGCGCGAGCCAGGCGCTGCGCTACCGCGGCACTTGTCTCGGCCTTGTCCGGGCGGATCAGGTCACTCGCCGACACCGCCGGCACTTCGATCCGGAGGTCGATGCGGTCGAGCAGCGGGCCGGAAATGCGCGCCTGGTATTCGGTGCGGCAGCGGTCGCCGCGCAGGCAGCGATAGCCGGGCTCGCCCGACATGCCGCAGCGGCACGGGTTCATCGCCGCCACCAGCTGGATGCGCGCCGGATAGGTGAAGCGATGGTTGGCGCGCGCGATCACGCAGTCGCCGGTCTCGAGCGGCTGGCGCAGCGCATCGAGCGTCTGCGGCGTGAATTCCGGGAATTCGTCGAGGAACAGCACGCCGTGATGGGCAAGCGACACCTCGCCCGGCCGCACACGCAAGCCGCCGCCCACCATCGCCGCCATCGAAGCGGAGTGGTGCGGGGCCCGGAACGGCCGCCGGTCGGTGAGCTTGCCTTCGCCGAGCTCGCCCGCCACTGAGGCGACCATCGAGACTTCCAGAAGCTCTTTCGGCGCCAGCGGCGGCAGGATCGAGGGCAGCCGCTGCGCCAGCATCGACTTGCCGGAGCCGGGAGGGCCGACCATCAACACGAATGGCCCGCCAGCAACTGCCGGCTCTTGACCCGCTCCAGACCTTCCCGAGTGTTGTCGCAAAGGGCTCGAACCGAGCCAATCGCGACATTCCCAGAGTTGAGTAACCTGCTATTGACCTGTGTCAGCGCAATCCTCTCAGGCCGCCGCCCGGGTTCAATCGGGTGTAGAATGCTTTCCTTCTCCGCGCCGATGCGCCAGGGTTCCGTCCCCCAATCTCACTCCTCAGCATGCGCTAGAGCGGTTCAAGATTTGACGGAATCGGAGGGGATTCCCGATTTGTCG